>JAJTIF010000012.1 GCA_021299675.1 Pseudomonadota bacterium
ATGAGAGATCGCCACCACCACGGCAGCGCCGAGGCTTGGATTTTGAAGATGAGAGATGTTGAGGCGATCATCTGTGTCGTAGATGGTTTCTGAAAAAAAGGGCGCCTCCTGAGCATAGGCCATCATCGTCAAGAGAAAGGAGAATAAGTATTTCATCACTCTATGAGCTTAGCGGAGAGTGGGACTAGAAGGAGAAAGCTTGTAAAAAATTCACAGCCATTTGTCAGGGCAATCGATCCCTTTCAGGAGGAATTCGAGGAGGTGCAGGTGGCGTCTCATGGTGCGAGCGTAGCGGTGCTTTTTGACGGGGTTAAAAATCCCACTCAAGGAAAAGAACTGCCAGGGATTTTTTTTGACCCACATCCAGGACCCCATTTCTAGCGTGAAGGGCAGGTAGGCCGAGTTGTTGTTTTTTTGCTTTTCTAGATAGAGCCAGTCCCACAGATCCCCATGGGTCATGTAGCTGTGGTGTTGGGGTTCAATCTTGTAGATGTGGTAGGGGTAGGTCTTCTCAAAGAGCTCCACGATCCGGTGGATGGCGCCGAGATGCGGAAAGGGATTGGTGGTATGCGCCCAAGGGTACCAGAGACGATCCTTCATCCCAAAGCCTGAGTGGAGATCGATGCTAATGGCGGTCTGTGATTGGTAGAGATACTTCTGTGCGAAGGCCTCCACCGCCCGTGTCTCGGTCTGCAGCTCCTTGCCCCGATACCATGGCATGAAGCCCCCGTAGCGATGGCCTGAGACGCCCCAGAGCAGCTTCCCTGAAGCCTCGACCGGTGCATTTCGCATCAGATCCACTCCGTTATTATTGGAGCGGCGGTTGAGGGCAAAACCGGAGGGATTAATAACGGGGATGGACACCAGGCGATTGCGCTCAAAGAAGCTGGCCCAGTCGCGATCCCAGGAACACTTCTCCAAGAGCATGTTGAGAAAGGCCAAGAGCACGTGAGAGCCCACCCGCTCAAGTCCATGGACGCCTCCAAACAGGCCGAAGGTCGGGGCGGTGGGGGACTTGTTGCCGATGACTAACCCAACCATCGGGTACTTGATCCCTTTGGCTTCAATCTGACCCAGCTCCTCCACCTGTAAAAGGTTAGAGAAGCGGTCGGTTAGCTTTTGTAATTCATTCAGCTCAGGGATCTTTTTAAACATGTTTAATTATAGCCCAAAGCCAGGGGGCGCAGAAGTCAGATTGTGAAGGCAATTTTTGCTATCACCCAGTGCTCGTTTGGCCTTATGCTAGGATTTCTCCCTGGCGACGTGCCAGTGTTAAAAGGTGTTAACATGTGTGGGTTATTTGCTAGTTTAAGTGATGTGAAGAAAATGCCTGAGTTCGAGGAAGCCTTCAAGCACCTTGTTCACCGTGGCCCCGATGACACCGAAGTGGTCCAGCCGCAAGGATCCATCAGCTTCGCTTTCCACCGCCTGGCGATCATGGACACCTCTCACGCAGGGGATCAGCCCTTCAAGCACAACGAGCGCGACATCTGGCTCATGTGTAACGGAGAAGTCTACAATTATCCCGCTCTCTACGATGCGTATAAAAAAAGCTATGCCTTTAAATCTCACTCTGACTGTGAGCCGATTCTTCCTCTCTACGTACAGTACGGCATCGAAGAGATGTCCCGTCGTCTGGACGCAGAGTTTGCCCTAGTGATCTGGGACGCCGAAAAAAATAAAATGTTTGCGTCTCGCGATCCAGTAGGCATCCGTCCTCTCTTCTACGGCTTCTCAAAGCTTGATAAAAAAATCATGTTCGCCTCTGAGGTGAAAGTGTTGCACAGTTTGTGTGGAGAGGTGCACGCCTTTCCTCCGGGGCACTACTATGATGGAGACGGAAACTTTAAACCCTTCAGAATCATTTCTGAGGTGAAATCATTCACGAAAGATCCTCAGGAAAAAGTACTCACAGAGATCCGTGATCGCCTGATCGAAGGTGTGCGCAAGCGCCTCGTGGCTGACGTTCCGGTGGGCTACTTGTTATCGGGAGGCCTCGATTCATCGCTTGTGTGTGGTATCGCAGCGCACGTGCTCAAAAAACCGCTCGTCACTTTCTCGGTTGGACTGAATAAGAGTCCCATCGATCTGCCCTATGCCAAAAAAGTCGCCGACTTCATCCACTCCACCCATCATGAAGTGATTTTTACCGAGGAAGATACACTCAAATACGTTCGAGATGTGATTTGGCATCTCGAGACCTGGGACATCACCACGATCCGAGCATCGATCGGCATGTACCTGGTGTGTAAGTACAACCACGAGAAAACAAAAATTAAAGTGGTTCTCACGGGCGAAGTGAGCGATGAGATCTTTGGTTACAAGTACACAGATTTCGCTCCGAACGCAGCTGAGTTTCAAAAGGAATCCGTGAAGCGGATCGATGAGCTTTACCTCTACGATGTCTTGCGCGCCGACCGTTGTATCGCGGCTCATAGTCTTGAGGCCCGCGTTCCTTTTGCGGATCTTGATTTTGTTTCTTACTGTATGAGTATCCCGGGTGAGATGAAGATGAACACCACGGGCATGGGAAAATACCTTCTGCGCAAAGCCTTCGACGGCATGAATATTCTGCCCGATGAAATCCTGTGGCGTGAAAAAGCCGCTTTCTCTGATGCTGTTGGACACTCGATGGTTGATACGCTCAAGGCTTACGCGGAAGCCAACTACACGCAAGCGGACCTCGAAGCCGCGAAGACTAAGTACCCGCACGGGACTCCGTTTACAAAAGAATCTCTGTGGTACCGGGAGATCTTTGAGGGGTTTTATCCTGGCCGCGCTAGCCTGGTAAAAGATTTCTGGATGCCCAACAAGTCGTGGGAGGGCTGTAACGTCGCTGATCCTTCGGCCCGCGTCCTCTCCAATTATGGGAAGTCGGGCGTCTAGTTACCTGACTAAAGTGCTTCTTTGGGTGTCAAAGCCCAACAAGACTGAGAACATTTTCTTAGTCTAAATAAGGAGTACTCTATGAAATTTCTAGCTCTCTCGGCCCTACTGGTCTCAACATCTGTCTTGGCGACTTCTGTGCGCATCACCAGCTTTAACTACGTCCGCTCGGGTGAAGCTTTAGCTGAGCTCTGTGGAACCGTCTCGGACGCCACCACAACTCCAAGTTTTGTGCGTGTGCAAATCGACCACACATCAAATCGTCCAGCGACTTACAACACGCTCACAGACACCAATGGTCGCTTCTGTGTGGCCGTTGTGACTTTCCGTGGAACAGCAGAAGCCAGCGTGATGAATCAAAACGCTCCGGTCGTCGAAGCTCTTATCGCCGAATAGCCTTTGTTAAAGTCTCTAAATAGTTGTAATGGCTATTAGAGGTATGTAATTTTTATATGTTCACTAGCAAGAAACGCTTTGTTTACATGGTTTA
>JAJTIF010000325.1 GCA_021299675.1 Pseudomonadota bacterium
GCCGGATAAACACAATTACGATGTTCACACTGCCGGCCACTGGTACAAGACCAGAAGCCCACCGTTTCCTCTTTTAGTTCTTTTTCCCGGGTTACACTGACAACATGTCCGGAGGCGGCACACTGATTTATCAGGGTACGCTATCAAGAACTCCCCACCTCAAAACCCAATTCAAAACCCATTTTTTCAGCCGTAGAAGAAAACGCGAACGCAAGCGCTTATTGCATCTTATCTCTCTCCTCCGTTCACAATTGTTGAGCAAGGATATTAACGGCTCCTCAGACACAACTTTCCCGAGCTTAGCCCAACTTCAACCCGATGCTGCAGTGAACCCAAGCTTGGAGCCTACTCACGACGACGACGATATTTTAAGAGTGAACACGATATTAGTGTCCTCTTCTTCAATTGGGACTCCAGAAACTTTGGTTACCGCCGAAGTTACCGTCAAGGGTGGGAAGGGATGGTACCGAGCCAACATCACCTTGGACCTGGTTTTCGCCCGAGTCGCCTTCGACGCAACTCGGCTAACAAAGATGTGGGAGCGCCTTAATGGAGGTCCTATGGAGGCGGTCTCCACGGGGACCACTTCCACCCTCCACTTTAGCCAACCAAGGCAGGCCATCGTCCCTTTCAACCGAGGTAATCAAGACAAGGAGGTAGAAAGGAAAAGAAGAAAGAAATTAGCGAGACATTACATTTGGGTTCACAAGTCAAGCCCCACGCAACCAAGCCCGACGGAGGAACTTATTCGAACAGCGATAAAAGAGGAATATTACGAAGACGAGAAGGTGGCTATTAGTAAGGCAGGAAACCAGGATAGCCTCATGCTAGCCTGCCAGGACCCCAAAATTGCAAACGATATTCTGAGGGTGCTTCGCGAGAAAGGCTGGGAGTGCAACAGGGCCGCTTCCGCCGGAGAGACCAGGGATGCTGCGCTGCAAGTGGGGTACCACTGCTGCTCATCCAGCGAGAACGCGCCAACCGCTCCCCGTGACATAGCGGACATGTTCAAGGAATACTTGGAGACCTGCGACGTCGACGTCAAGAGCTGCTCTTACTTCCTGGGAGAGAACGGGAGCAGCTACGGATATTGCGAAGTTTTTCGACACGAAGTCCGGGAAAGAATTGAAGACATGGCAGGTGCAGACGAACTCGGACAGATCCGCGTCAACCCGGCGAGCCGCCGAGGCTTCGATTGTACCTTTGAGTTCAAAGATAAAAGAAATCCGCCACCGGCCTTCAACCTGCTCCTCGTAAAGGCGAACATCGACTTCGATCAAGCGACGGTCCTATTCTCGGCCTCCAACCAAAAGGGAACTAGGACTAGGAGCCCAGTAGCCATCCATCCCCACTCGAACGGAAGGTACAGGCTGGTCGAGTTCACCAAGTACTCGGACGTCCTCTATTACTCCTACGAGTTTTATCCGGTTAAGGATGGATATAACACTATATTGGGAGCACCGCTCTCCGCCGAGAGGGCGCTTTTCGACTATATTAAGTCGGCACAGTCGATCTTGGTCGGGGAAGTCAACGCCTTAGCCAACGCGGCCAACAACATGCTACGGAACCAGAAGAGGGAAATCGAAGAAGTTAGAGACGACAATCGGGCCCTTTCAAGGAAACTGGACGGGCTCACCGATATCGTAGCGGACCACATATTCCGCCAGGAGACCATAAATAGGAACGTCAACGCTCGAATAAATTTAATCAATACCAAGACGACAGCGATCAATGCGGGGGTCTTCGGCCTCCAACAGTGCCTCCTCAACTCCTCCTCACCCCAAGATGCGAATTCTTTCTTAACGGGGTCGCTCAATTACACCTCGAACATCAGAGCTTTCGACGCCCAACTCCAAGCCTTAAGTATTGAACTGGATCAATTAGGGGGGAGAGACCAGGGCTATATAGAAGACGGCCCCAGGAACAAGAGAACGAGAGACTCAGATAGAGAAGAGCCCAACAAGAGGGCAAGGATCGAGATGGACGTAGAGGAGGACCCAGTCACCAGCCTAGTCGAATCAGAGCCGGCCAGCCCAGATGCCAGCTTCCAAGGGGAGACTCAAGAGGAAGAGCAGGCAGTCAACTGGGGAGAACCAGTCACTGAAGAAGATCGAGGAAGTCCACCACTGGCGGGACAACTTCAACAAGCTCCACAGTCCCATCAGCTTCAACACAATTCAGTAACGAACGAACAGCTGAGGAACCCGGGGCTCCAACTCGGGAGACCCACCAACCAATCAAGACCACAACAGGGAGCGGCTCAGGGTACGACCCAGAAAACAAACACGCAACAAGCCAATCGGGCGGAACAAGGCAGGGTCCAAAACCAAGGCGAACAACACTTACAAGCTCCACAAATTCCACAAGCTCAGCAGGCTCCACATCAACCTCCAAGCTCTGGCCCCCAGAACGGAGGACTCGGCTACCCAATAGGGTTTCCGGTGTCAGCCATTCAGGAGGCGATCCAAGGCCTTTTAACTACAAGAGAAGCACCACACCCAGCGAGCCCACAGATTCAACAACAAGCCCGCCATCAAGAGGTGAGCCCAAGCTTCCAACTCAGTACACCAAGCCGCGGACCCAAGGTGCCGAGCCCAGCCCAAATCTCGAACGCAAACGAAGCCCAAGCACCCACCGGAGCCCGCGGGAGCCTCGTCGTCAGACTTCCAGCTCCGCCCACCCAGAATTCACAGCCCACAACTCCTCAGAGGGCACCAACTCCGGGCCCATCTTCCACAGCCAGAGGACAGAACCTCCCAAACTCGCCGAGGGGCAGAGGGGGAGCAGCACCGACTGGAACACGAGGGGGAGGACTGCGTGGCAGGCCTTCTTCTCCCCCAACCCGCTCCCAGGGGAGCAATCCCCAATCACCGGCCATGTACAACGGTGCTGAGGAAGAGAACAAATGAACCTAATTACCCTCATACAAACCCTCCTCACAATCTCCCTTCTCATCCTCACCCTTCTCAATCACATTCTCTCAACCTCTACCAATGCCAGTGACCCGACCGGCCCCTCCCAAAGGTTTACCCTGGGGTGGAGC
>JAJTIF010000413.1 GCA_021299675.1 Pseudomonadota bacterium
ACAGGTAAACCACTCCGATGAGCGCTCCCACAGAAAGAGAGATTTCTCGGAAGTAGCTTGGGAGTCCGGGGATGTCGCCTGGCACGAACCACGGTGATGGGTCTTTGAGAGTCATGGAGATGACTTGCGGACACCACACTGCCCCGTAGCTAGCAAAATAGTTAACTCGACTCTCAAACTTGGATTTTGGTTTGGTCTTAGCGCTCACGATGAAAATCCAAGCCTGGGACTGCTTCATAAAGTGGTAGAGCGATGCAATAGTGTAAAGCTTAACCAGCCAATACCCCATACCGCCGTAAAGCATCGCACAGGAGATGCTGTAGATCAGGATGAGGATGCCCCAGAAGAAGTACTTATGATGACTGTTGTTGATGCGATCAGAGGAGAGGGTATAAAAATAGGTCGTGAAGCTGTGAGAGATGTCGATGAATACGTAGACAAACATGGTGTTGTAGAAATCGAAATCCGGGAAGATCATGCCCAGGGTAATGGCAAAGAGCATGGAGAGCCCGAAAACTTTAAAGTCCGTATTCCGATCGTAGACCCACTGATTCATCCCTAAATTGTACTTTCATGGTAACTTTTATTGAAGGTATATTTAGAGGGAGAATAACTTAAGGATCTGCGTTGAAGACGATAAAAAAACTAGCCTTAAAATTGGATGACTTCGCTTCCGACTACGGTCTGGTGTTTGACCGCTCCGTCATTCGAAATACTTGTCAGAAGCTGTCGGGCGAATTGAAGGGCTATGAGGTTCACTTTTCCGTGAAATCATTCCCGCACTTAGATTTTTTAAAAGTGATTGCTCCTTTTATCCATGGCTGGGATGTCTCGACTAAAAGTGAGCTCGACCTTATTCGATCATTGATGAAGCCCGAGCACTCCCTCTGGCTCACTAACAGCTCTACCCAAGTCCTGTCTCTGGCACTGCAAGTCTCATCCAAGCCTTATTTCACCCTCGATCACACAACCGACCTAACTTTTGATTACCCCGAAAATGTTCAGCTGGGTTTGCGACTGGATCCTTACTCTCTGCTCGACCGGGGCCACTCACGATACGGATTTATGCTCTCGCAGCTCGACAGCCTTCCTGTGCACCTTAAAAAAAGAATTAAGTATTTGCACGCCCACTGCCCAGGGATGATCGGTGGGAGTGAACTCAACGGCATGCGAAGTGCGATGGAGAAGATCCTCGCAGACTTTCCCGGTGTCGAGTTGATTAATCTTGGAGGGGGGCTCACCAATGCAAACATCGATAGTTTTGAGATGTTGCAAGAGATCCACCCAACCCCTAAGCTTGCCATTGAACCGGGACGCTGGTTCTCTGAGGCGGCGGGCTCTGCCTTTACCAAGATTCATTCGATTTATGAGAAAGGCGGAGACTTATATCTTGTCAGTCAGCTCTCCGTCGAAGCTCACCTGAAGTGGGGCCGAGGCATGAGCTACACCTTTATTAATCAAGGCCCGCAAAACAATCAAGCCTACCAGAAGCTCATATACTCATCTTCTAATGCCCTCGAGACAGACCGAATTGTCATGAAGCAAACTCCCGGAGCACTTTCTTTGTCCGTGGGAGATTGGCTGGTACTGGAAGGTGTCCCGGGTTATGCGGTGGCCTGGAACCATCAGTTTAATGGTGTCGCAGAGGCTCCCATCTATTTCATCGAATAGGCTTCGCACTGGTATTGGCGACGTGGATAATTTTTTTCATGGTCTCGATGATCTCAGCGTCGCGACCAGCACCAAGCGTGTGACCGTTCATGCGGATAAAATACTCGGTCTTGTCCTGCCGCACATGGGTCACAAGGACTGTCGGAAAATCAAATCCATAACTATCGACGAGCGCTACGGGGCCCGAGTCTAAACGGATAAACTTCAGAATGTGCTTCTTGAGTTCCGCATTGTCTGAGTGCAGATTCATGAAGAAAAACATCCGGTGGTAGGGGATTTCAAACTTCACTCGAGTGGTGTCGATGTGTTGAGTGAGTTGTGGCAGCATGCGGTTCATGGAATCTTTGATCGCTTGAATGCGCTTCACTGTATAGGCATGATAGCTTGGTTCTTTGTAGAAGGGATAAATCTGATCCAGTGAGGCACAGGCACTGATGGATGAACTGGCGAGCTGAATTTGCTCCACAAGTTTTTCCTTTTCCTCAGCTGTGGTGCTGGCGCAAGGCAGGTAAACGAGTGAACCGAGCGTGGAATACTCCCCGCCGAAGCAGTCGAGCTTGAGATGACTGCGGACTAAGAAGAGATCAATCTTACCTTCCACTTGATCAATCATGAACTGCAAGAGAGGATCGTTCCAGGCCCAAAGACTGGTGTCGATCACCATGACCTTAAACGACTTAATCATCTCTGAGATGTGGGTCACGTGTTCGGGCTCAAGGGAAGTGGTATCTATCAGGAGAATTGGATCACCCGTAGGTTCCTCACCTCTATTTAAAAGTTTCAGTGCCAGCGGTGTCTCAAAGTAGGCGCGGCTGGGAGGAGAGAGTGAGAAGTTTTTAAGAATCTGTGACAACCCTAGAAAGAGCGTGGTGATGGCTCCTTGTCCTGAGGAGTGAAAACTCGAGTAGTGAGGAGGAGCCTTAGAGCGCAGCCCTGGGTAGAGGTCGGGGAGAGTGGGCTGTTCGGCGAAGTAAAGATTTTGTCTGGTGTAAGAATACGAAAACCTGAAGCCCGAAAGATCGATGCGGCCCAGTTGAAGGTTTGTAACACTCTTTAAATTTTTTTTTATCGTATGGCTTTTCAGCAGCTGCATGGCCTCGATGGCGGTGCAGGTTTCAGATCCGGAGAAGCAATCGGGATAGAGGCGAGCCAAAAGCTCTAGGCTCTCAGCGGAGATGGAGGGGAACTTTATCATTGAGATTAGGTACGAGCAGCAGCGGCTGCAATCACCTCAAGTAGACCATCGGAAGATAGATCAATCTTCACGATCCTTCCTACGCTTGCACCGTAGTCTTTCAAGATTTCTACCTGCTCGACGTTTTCAGACTGTGCTTCATTTTCTTTTTTCATAACCAATCTTTTTTAAAGAGTTACTGTGCAGCAGCTGCTTCCTCTCTTGTATTTACCATAAGTGTTTCTAGTGAGCCGTTCGCACTGAAGGTCGACCCGAAAAATACGCCCAACTTCAGTTCCATAGTCTTTGAGGACTTCGATGTTTTCTGCGCTATTGTCTGGACTCGGTTTTTTCATTTTGTCTTCCGTAGAAACAGTGCTTAAGACATTTAATTATTTTCTATCAAAAGTACTGCAATCTTCAAATAACTTTCGGCAACTTCCAAAATTTATTAAGGCATAACTGTTTGCAATAACAATATGTCCTCGTTCATACTATCATAAGACACAGTAAGACTTTAACATACCTCCTCGGTGATAAATTGGGGTTAATGGGATAACCGCTTGATATGATTGGTGTAAACATTGGCCATCATGACTCCTCCATCTGCCATTTTTTATTGGAAAAGGGTCAGCTGCATAAGCTTGAGATCATTTTGAGTGAAAGGGTAAGCCGCCATAAGAACGTGGGGGGCTTTCCCCTGGCCGCTCTCCGCTACTTCCAGCGGAGTGCTCCCCAGGACTGGGCAAGCCTCAAAACCGAAGATGTGGTTCAAAATTGCTTCGGAGAGCACCCGAAAGTCACCGAAGAGGAAATGAAACAGAAGTTACCTGACTATAACGTTCTGCTGGAGGGCTTTAGGCTGCAAAAAGCCACCTCTCTCTACAACCCGCAGATTGGCTTTACGCCCCACCATCTGTCCCATGCCTTTTCGGTTTTCCCCGTGATGCCCTTTGAGCGTGCTTTGATCGTCGTGTCCGATGGGGCAGGCAGTGAGCAACGGGCTTTTGCTCCCACAGACCGGGAGTGGGAGTTGGTAAAAAATCAAAAAGAAGGACGAGAGTATTTCTCCGTCTACTCCTTCGAGCAGGGGGTTATTAGCCCCTTAGAAAAGTTCTTCTCCAAAGAGCGCTTTCTTACTCATCGTCTGCTTCGCTATAGCGAAAGTTTTGGAAGTCACTTTGAGTACTCGGCAAAGCTTATTTTTAATAACTGGAAGCAGGCCGGAAAAGTCATGGGGCTCTCCGCCTATGGTAAACCCACAGAAATCTCGGATGTACTGGAGTATCTGCAATCCTTGAATGTGGATGAGTTTAAGATCTACAAATCAAAACTCGAATTTGACAACCAACCCGATGAATCGCTTCAGCGCTCGGCGGATGTGGCGGCGACGCTGCAGGAATATTTTGAAAAGAGCATGATGGCGCGTATGCAAGAGCTCAAGCAGCGCTACCCACAGTTTGAAAACGTGGTCCTTGTCGGCGGCTGTGCGCTGAATGGTTTGTTTAATATGAAGCTCGTCCACAGCAATCTTTTTAAGCAGGTCTACGTTCCTCCCTTTCCAAACGATGAAGGCATAGCCCTGGGTTGTGCGATCAAATTAGCCTTTGAACGAGGGGACCTTAATTTTAAACCAACCTCTATTGAAGAAATACACCCTTACTACGGTCCCATTCAAAATGCCGTGGAACTGCATGAGCACAGAGTCGAAGAGGTTTTTAAAGAATTTAAAGTTGAGAAAAGCCAGAACATCGTGGAACTCGCGGCTAGCCTGATTGAAAAAAATGAAATTGTGGCTTGGATGCAAGGGCGCTCGGAAGTGGGGCCTCGGGCCCTGGGTCATCGGAGTATTCTCTGTCGTCCAGATATTCCCGATATCAAAAATCATTTGAATAATTTTGTAAAATACAGAGAAAAGTTTCGCCCCTACGGTGGCAGCGTATTGAAGGAGCTAGCTCCGGAGTACTTTGAGGTGGATGAGGCGTTTCATTCTCCTTTCATGACTTTCTGTGCACAGGTGAGATCCAGCTACCGCGAAAAGTTGGCAGGTGTGATGCACGTTGATGGGACTTGTCGCCTCCAGACTTTATGTGAAAAACAAAACCCTCTTTACTATCAGTTAATTAAAAAGTGCTATGAAAGTTATGGGTTAGGAGTGGTTTTGAACACCAGTCTGAATCTGATGGATCAGCCGATTGTTGAAACTTTAGAAGATGCTAAACTTTTTTTTGAAAATTCCAAAATAAAATACATTATAATAGGCTCATACTTAATCAGGAAATAGAATGAAATATAAATTGATGGATGACGTGTTCTTTAAAAAAATCTCCGACGAACTCGTGAGTATCATCAAATACAATGATGACGACTTTATCTATAAACTTGAAAGCCAAGTAGCGAAGATCTTTCTCCTGCTCGTCGAGGGGGTTGAGGTGTCAGAGGTGAAGGCGAAGCTCGGAACGTCCATTAGCGATGAGACTCTCGACCAGATCGTGAAAGACCTAGTCGAGCTCACAGTTCTCAAAGAGCAGTAATCCCTAAAACTTACGTGAAATTTTGCTCTTACTAAGAGTTTTTGCCTTTCTTTTCTGGGCATTTTCTCTTTTAAGACGACTCTTGATAGAGGGTTTCTGGTAATACTCGCGGTCGCGGTACTCTTTGACCACTCCAAAAGTGTCGCAGAGACGCTTGAATTTTTTGAGAGCTTTATCCACTCCAAAATTCTCCGAAATCTCTAGGTGAACATTTTCTCCAGCCGTTTTGCTTTTATCGCGCATAAAAAATCTCCTGCTATTAATCTAGCACGGCAAAATATATTGGCCAGAGGTGAGAAGAGGACTAATCGATCTTAAGTTTAAATTCAGCGTAAAGGGGGAGGTGATCCGAGGGCATCAGAATCTTCTGCCAGGACCTTTGGGGCATGGGAATGAGTTGACCCTCGGCTCCGGTGTAATGGGGGAAGGTCACAGATTCTTTGAGGAGAGATTCCTGAGCTTTTTGGTTAAGAAAGAGATAGTCCAGCTGCTGCTCGATCCGCAGACCTCCCTGATTAAAATACACATAACTGTAACGCTCACTTTCTGGCAGCCCTGCCACCAGCGCAGCGTCTTGAAGATTATTTTTATGCTTGAGCGGGAGAAACTCTGGCTCTGGCGTTGGACCACTTGCCACCCCGTTAAAATCCCCTCCCAAGAGTAGAGGTACATCTGCCGGAAGCTGGTAGATGATTTCACTGAGACCTAGCACTTCCACCGCTCTTCGAGTGCGCCCTTCGAAGTCGTCGCCTTTGGAGTTGAGTTTTGATTTGAGATGCACCAGCAGGGCATTGGCCACGAGACGATCATGCAGAGAGACCTCGAGCTTGAGCACGTCGCGTGAAAAGTTGGTGTATTTTGCATGGGGGAGTTTGTAGTCTTTATGGGAGAAAATCTTCCCGCTCCATGGTGCTTTTAATAAGAATCCCATATCAATGCCCCTGTCTGAGTTTCCTTCCAAAAGATAGGGCTGATAGAGGTTTTGTAAAAAATAGCGATTGAAATTTTCTAGCGAGAGGAGGCCTCCGACTTCGGTCAACATGATGAGGTCTGGGGAGATCTTCGTGATGGTTGCAGCCAGGGCCTGAACTTTTGAGAGAGTCTTGTTCCCGATTAATCCCGAGTTAAGTTTCTGCCATTGAATTTCATTCATCTGTGCGATTGGCTCTTCTTTCCAGTGCTCCATGAAAATGAAGAGGTTCTCTGCGTTGAGCACCAGCACTTTCAGTGTTGCTGTGATTTCGGAATCTTTTGCCATGATCGTCGATTGCCTCGTCTGTGTTTTATTATAGAGAAAGAAAAGGATCTTGAATGCATAAAATTTTTTTTCTCCTCTCGTTTCTCCTGCTCGCTTCGAGTGTGTTCGCCCAGTCAGGAGCGAGCATTCGCTTTGAGCCTCTGTTCGGTGTGGAGCACACGCAAAACCAATACCCGGAACCAGCCCGCTATAGTACGAGGAGCTTTTTTGGGTTGCGGGCGCTCGCGGGCTACACTCTTCTTTCGGCTGAACTCGAAGTGACTCAGTCCAATGACCGCAGGGATTACCCGAGTGAGAATCTTAAAGTTGAAGATCAGATCCGTCGGGCGATGGTGGGGTTGCGGTCTACCTACGCACTCTCTAATTTCCTTGGCTTTTTCTTGCGCGCGGGCGCTCGAGGCACGGAAGAAAAGAATACGATTACTAATACCAATACTTCTGTCGTTGAAGTGAAAGATCCTGGCATCAAATGGGATCCTTATGCGGGGACCGGGTTGCAGATTGCCCTCGCACAAAACTTCGCCTTGAATGCGGGAGCCACTTGGGTTTTTACTGGAGCCGCTAAGCCGGATGTACAGTATAGCTTTGGGTTCACCGTCAAGTTTGGTCAGGTAAGATAAGCCACATTGATTTTCTTTAATCTCACAGGCAAACTTAATAAAAATAACTGTGAGGTAAAAAATGAAATACTACGTATTATGCATCCTTCTTTTGTCTTTTGTAGGCTGTGCTTCTAAAAGACAATCAGGCTTTGAATCCAGCGAGACTCTCTCTAGTCTCAGCGATAAAGAAGCGCAAACTCTCAAGGCAGAAGCCAAGAAGTTCTGGGCCAATCGCCACATCAAGGCTGAGCTCGAGCAGTCCATTAATATGTGGGAAAAACTGTCTCGCACGGACAAAGCTGACCGCGAGACCTTTCAGGCACTCACGCATGCTTACTATCTTTTAGCGGACGCGCATGAGGAAGATCTAGAACTCAAAAAATCGCTCTGGGAAAAAGGTGCACTCTTTGGTGAAAAAGCCATGGCACAAAATCCTCAATTTGCAGCGAACATGAATGACAAAAAAACGATGGAAGAATCTCTCCCACTTCTAGCGAAGGAAGATGCAGCCTCCATGTACTGGACAGCTGCCAATCTGGGTAAGTGGGCGAAGTTTTCAGGTATCGCCACGCAGCTCAAGTACAAAGGGCGAATCAAGGGACTCGTTGAAGGAGTTGAAAAGGTAAATCCTACATTCTTTCATGGCTCTGTTCAGCGTTACTGGGGTGCCTTCTACGCGGTCGCGCCGAGTTTTGCTGGCGGGGATTTGAATAAATCCATCAAGGCGTTTAATGCGTCGATTGAGCAAGCACCTGCGTATCTCGGCACGAAAGTCCTGATGGCAGAAGTTTATTACACCAAGAAACAAGACAAGAAAGCCTTTGAAGCCACGCTTAAAGAAGTACTGGCTACCTCAGATTCAATCTCTAAGGAGTTGATGCCTGAGAACGTCTTGGAGAAGAAGAAAGCTCAGAGTCTTTTGAAAAAAATGGATGAACTCTTTTAAGGAGACCGCATGCTCTCGTTTATTTTAAGTCTTCTCGTCACCAGTGCCAGCGCTAATGTCGCTGTGAAGTTTGCAACCATCGCTCCCGCCGGTACACCTTGGGCTGATTCTCTAGAAGAGATCAAAACTCGGGTGCTTGCTGAATCAAAAAATGCCATCAAAGTGAAAACCTTTCTCGGAGGCCAGCTGGGCGGAGAACTCGAGATCTTGCAAAAGGTCAGGCGTGGTCAGGTCGAGGGTGGGGGACTTACCTGTGGCGCTATGAGCGCCGTGATTCCAGAACTTGATATCCTCGAAATCCCTTATCTCTTTGAGTCCAACGCTGAGGCGGACTTCGTTTTGGACAATTACCTCTGGAAACCCTTTCAGGAAATCTTCCAGCAGAAAGGCTTCGTGCTCGTGACTTGGGCTGAAAACGGTTGGCGCTCGATCGGTCACAAATCAAAACTCATTAAAAAACCTGAAGACCTCAAAGGTGTGAAGATCCGTTCACAGGAGAGTAAGGTTCACTTGGCGTACTGGAAGCGCCTAGGAGCAGCCGCTCAAGCCATCTCTACTCCCGAAGTGCTGCCGGCTCTTCAGACGGGAGTCGTTGAGGCCTTTGATAACACTCCTCTCTTTACCTTGGCAGCGGAGTGGCAGTCGGCGATCAAGTATTACACTGTCACCGATCACATCTACCAAGCCGCCGTGGTGGTCTACTCTAAAAAGTTTTTTGATAAGATGAACCCGGAGCAAAAGAAGATTCTCTTGGGATCTGAAAACGAACAAGCCAAGATGATTCGCACCAATGTGCGCAAACTGGGCGATAGCTTGATCGAGGTGCTTAAAGAATCAGGCGTCCAGGTGTCGACGCTCTCAAGCTCAGAGAAAGCTGCTTTCGTAAAGTCAGCCGATGGGATGGCTCAGCAGATGATTAAAGAGATCGGCGGAAAATCTGCTGAGATCTATCGATTAATCCAAGAAGGCAAGGCTGCATTTAAAAAGAAGTAAAGCATGAATAAATTTTTTGATTACCTCACCAAATTCGAAAAAGTCTGTGCCGCTTTTTTTGTGGTGGTGCTCACGGGTCTTGTGATCACTGACGTCGCAGCCCGAGAGGTCTTTAAAACAGGACTTCCCTGGGCACAGAAAGCTGCCGTGAATTTGATGATCTGGGCAGGATTCTTAGGGGCGTGTCTTATGACTCAAAAAGGTGATCACTTAAGACCTGAAGTAGGGGACAAGCTGTGGAAAGGGAAACTTTCTGGAGTGGTCGAGAGACTACGCAATGGACTGGTGAGTTTGTTCTGCTTAGCCTTGGCTTACCACGGCTTCCTCTATGTGCAGGAAAGCCGCGAGTTCGCTGAGATGCATGTGGTGCTGAATGTGCCTTTATGGATTCTTCAATTAGTGATTCCCTGGACATTTTTCTCTATGGGCCTGCGCTATGCTTGGTTCACCTACAAGCCTTTGCTTAAAACGGAAAGGAGCCTCCATTGAGCGCGACACTACTTATCCCACTTCTATTGACGGCAGTTCTTGTTGGGGTTCCTCTCTTTGTCATCATGGGAGTGATCGCTAGTTTCTGTTACGTTTTTATCGCCGGTGAGCCTTTAAGTGTTGTCATTGGCGATATCTTTTATGCTGCCGACAAAGAAGTCCTACTGGCCGTGCCGCTCTTTATTTTAGCGGGCCAGATCATGACTAAGGGGTCGATCTCCAGACGCTTGATCGACGTCGCTCGGGCCTTCACAGCGCCGATCCCAGGTGGACTTGGGTTGGCCGCGGTCTTGTCCTGCTCGGTGTTTGCCGCTATCAGTGGCTCGAGTCCTGTTACGCTCATAGCGATCGGCTCGCTGCTCTATCCAGCCCTGATAGAGGCTGGCTATGATAAGAAATTTTCCATGGGTCTTTTAAGCACCGGGGGAACTTTAGGGATCATTATCCCACCCAGTATCCCCATGATTATTTTTGCCATCATGGCCGGAGTGTCGGTGGTGGATCTCTTCAAGGCCGGCATCGGACCTGGCTTACTGTTAATGACCTTGCTTGGAATGTACGCCGTCTGGCGAGCCCCGAAAGCAGCGCGCTTACCCTTCGATGCGACACTTGCTTTTCAATCCCTAAAGAAGGGGATTCTCTCTCTGCTCATGCCACTCATCATTTTAGGTGGTATCTACACTGGTTTTTTTACCGCCACTGAATCTGCAGCGATTGCCGTTCTTTACGCTTTGATCGTCGAAGTTCTCATCCACCGCGAGTTTAAACTCTCGCAGCTCGCACAGGTCGCTGTTGAGACAGCTGAAACCTTGGGGCTGCTTTTTCTGATCTTGATCCTCGCTGTGAGCTTAAATAAGTTCATGACTATCGAACAGATCCCACAGATGATGGTGGATACCATCGCGCAGATGGTCTCTTCAAAACTCACTTTTATTCTGCTCGTAAACATCTTGTTGCTAATTGTGGGCTGCTTCATGGACGCCATGAGTGCGATCTTAGTGCTGGCCCCTTTGCTCACACCCATGGCCCAGCACTACGGGATCGATCCGGTGCACTTTGGGATTATCATGATCGTGAACTTAGAGATCGGCTATCTCACGCCCCCGATTGGGATTAATCTTTTCGTGGCTTCTGGTATGTTTAAGGAGCCGATCGGTGTGGTGGTGAAGTCAGTACTTCCGTACCTCCTGGTCATGCTCGTAGGATTGGCTTTAATCTGCGCTTTTCCACAGATCAGTCTTTTTACCTTGAAGTAAATCTTACTGAAAGAGGTAGACGATATTGGCCGGGATTCCCACGGCGAAGACCCCGCCCATGATGATGGCCGTGCCCACCAAGAGGATGGCGATAAGCTTGTAGGGAAGAGTGGCAAGAGATTTCATTTTCATTGAATTATTGTAAAAGAGAGTCTGCTTGGGGTCAATCGACGCTCTTTTGGGGATAAAA
>JAJTIF010000212.1 GCA_021299675.1 Pseudomonadota bacterium
CGTCCACCACTTGATACACATGCACTCCCCATCGGGCGACCACACGAGTTTTAAACAAACCAAGGCTTCGCACCTCACGCACTTGTTTGGACTGAAAAATGACTTTGTTCGACTCAATCTTTTTGAGGGCCGGAAGCTCCCGCGCCTGAGAATGAAAGGTGAGGGTGATGAGGGCAAGCAATAAAAGTAATTTCATGATGACTCCTTGAATAGAAGAGCCAATACCGCGGAGCTCAATGATTGAGGAGTCCCTATTTAACGCGAAACCCTACATGGATTACACGGCCGTGAAAACTTAGGGGCAAAATTTTAGTTCATCATTTAAAAAATCCGCAATCACTCCAGAACTCTCCTGAATTTTGAACAATCCATCCAGGTGTCCACCTTTTGTATTCAAGAGCGCTACCTGGGACTTGATGTTCTTCTCACACAGAGTCCGCGACGCCGCTTCAGACAAAGAGGGAGGAAAGATCAAATCTGTGGCGACAGGGATAAATAAAATTTTGGCCCGAATCGATTCGATCTTATTCTGGATATCAAAAGTCTGAATGGCCTTTGCCGTGTAAAGCAGTGAGTTGGCGTCCACACTCTTAGCACGCAGCTTCGCTCGCTCGTCCAAGAACACCTCTACTTTATAGCGACTCTCAAGCCCCGTCAGAGTCGAGCCCTGCTCCGTCTCACGCTTAAAGTTTTCCGCCCACTCAAAAGAGAGTGCGGAGAAGGTAATCATCTTCAACGACTCAGCCACTCCCCGCTCTGGGGCCAGGCGGCCGTAGTAATCACCTTGTCTCCAGCGTGGATCAAGCTTAATGGGCATGGACCAAAGGTTTAAAAGTGCCACCGTGTAGTCAGGCATCTTAAGACCAGGAGCGATCACCAGCAGCGCTCGCTCAGCGACTTCGGGATAACTGACCGTCCACTGAAGAGCTTGAGCAGCACCACCCGACGCTCCGGCCACCATGACCAGTTTTTGGATGCCCAAAGAGTCGAGAAGACGCTTTTGCACGTGAATAAAATCTTCCAGGCTCACAAAGGGAAATGTTAAAGCGTAGGGTTTTTTAGTCTTCGGATTAATGGACGCGGGCCCCGTTGTCACGGTCTTAGGACTCAATGGAGTCAGATTCACCAGAGTGTCACTGGCCAGGATGAAATACTTGTTCGTATCGAGCACCTTTCCAGGACCGATGATGCTATCCCAGTAGCCCACCTCGAGGTCAGTGGCGGCATACTTACCTGCCACGTGAGAGTTGCCGGAGAAGTGATGAGTGATTAGGATCACGTTGCTCTTGTCAGAGTTGAGCGTTCCGTAGGACTCATAGCCCACCTGGACGCCTGGAATTTTTCTTCCTTCGACCGTGGTGTAGTCGCCCAGTTTAAAGATTTTTTTCTCGGTCAAGAGCTGCTCGGCCCACAGGTGTGATGAGAGAAACAAAAGAGTGAGGGGGATAAAAATCTTCATGAATGGCCTTTGTTGATCCACAGCTTAGACTCTAAGCCCTTAAAAAGTCAGTAGGTGTTTAGTTTTTTTAAGCGAGTCAAACAATAGCTGAGTTTTTTAATCTCAATCAAGTCTTAAATGTAAGCATTTGCCACTTCTTGGTTTAAAAAATTGAGTAAAATAAAAGAAATCCCTTCCAAGGACCTTTTATGAAATCTCTGCTCCTGGCCCTTTTGATTCCTCTTAGCTCACAGGCCTTCCAGCCGGAGCTCGAGGCCACTTCTTTTCAGGCCCTCAAGCAAAAGATCGAACAAACCACCTTTCAATACCGCGAGACGGGAAAAGTCTTTGGCTTCGTGACCACTCAAAGTTGTCTTTTCACTGCCCCGGGAATTATTGTTTTTAAGAATTACTGCTTTCCTGCCAGAAAGTACCCCGCGCAAGGCTATACGATCATCTCCAAGGAATTTGGTATGATCGATCTCTACGAAGAAGACATGAGCGCCACACTTTTAAAGCGTGATATCCGCATCGATCAATTCCCCTCGATTATGGAACAGTACCTCGACACGCCTCCTGAACTCTTGGGGCTCACGGGACTCTCCTCGACGATAGAGAAGATGCATTACAAGTACTACCCGGCCTGCTGGTCCACCAACTACTCCTACTACACCGAGTCCATCGATGTGAATTGCAACAAGAAGCCAGCTGATGTCATTGGTTTTGATCAGTGGGCCCAGGAAACGCAAGCCTTCCTCAGTGATGAAGTGGCCTGGCGCCAGTTCATGAAAGAGATGAACGCAAAGTTTAAACCATAACTGAGAGTGAAGTTTCTCCGCTTTCTCCTCTATCTACTCCTGCTGCAAGGCTGTGCCCTCCAGGGCTACCTCGCGGGCCAGGTCGACGTGTTCATGGAGATGAGGCTTCAGAGTCACCTCGACTTATATTACCAGCAGAAAAAGAAACTCTCCCCCGATATTGATATCTGGCTGAATAAACAAAAAAACTACCTCCCCGAAGCACGCCCCTTTCTCCTCGGTGTCAACCCTGCCAAGCCTCAGGAGATCCCCAGTGCGATCCAAGCTTTTAACCTCCTCTACCAAAGATCTGCCCATGAGTTTAACCAACTCTTCTCTCGCTACCTGTCACA
>JAJTIF010000245.1 GCA_021299675.1 Pseudomonadota bacterium
AGCTCCACCTCTGTCACCTGCACTTCCACCATGCCCGTTTCCATCTTCGGATTCTTGGCTGAGTCAGGACGCGCGCGCACAACACCTGTGGCTTTCACCACTGATTCAAGCGAGAAGGTTTTCAAGATTGAGAGATCACCTTTAAATTCTTCAAAACCCAGCTGGGTCAAACCATTTTTATCTCTTAGATCCACGAAATGGAGTGCACCCAGGTCGCGAACTTTATTGACCCATCCACAGATACTTACTTTTTTTCCAATATCTGATTCGCGCAATTCTCCGCAGTGGTGGGTGCGCATGAGTCCGGATAAATCGGTATGAGAATTCATTGTCATCTCCTAAGGTCAAGGCCTACGATTGAGGCATGAAGATGATGCCATTCAAAAAGTACCTTCTCAATGCAATCTTTGGGCTATTCACATTGATGCAGCTTGTCTCCTGCAAAAACCCTGTGGAAAGTGAACCAGATAAGTGGGGATACCTTGTGTCAAAAGACGACAAGATCCTGGTTCGTCTGGCCATCTCTGAGATTGATCAGCAGAAAGGGTTTTCTGGTATGCGCGATGAAGACTGGCCGGACAACAATGGCATGCTTTTTCTCTTTAATGAGGACGGCAACCGCCACTTCTGGATGCCCGATACTTACTTTGATCTCGATCTTTTTTACCTCGACAAGGATCTGAAGATCATCGATCTGCAGTACCAAGTCCCCCACTTCATCGGGCGCTGGCCAGAGGATAGAGTCCCTCGCGCCAAGCCGGTGTGGGCACGGCATGTCTTGGAGTTAAAATCAAAATCACAAGTGGGAAAAAGACTTAAAGTGGGCGATCAGCTTCGTTTTGAGTCTCCTCAGATTCCCCCGCAAATAAAATAAGGAATTCATCGGCGGCAATCACACCCAAGGTTTCTTTGGTGATCTGGCGCTGATAAGACTTATCTAAGGTCAGACGACGGATCTCTTGGTTGATCTGCGAATTTTCTTTCTCGAGGTGAGCGATCTCTTCTTTCTTTTCATTCAGGCGAGAGTTCATCCCCAAGTAATCAATCACTCCCCGCTCCATAAAAATCAGGCGCAAGACTAGCAGTCCCACGATCCCCCATCCAACACGAGAAAAGGTGTCGATGTTCTTCTTAGGTTTGAGTTTTGGCTTGGCCCGCTTAACCGGGAGGCGTTGTTGAATTTCTTCTTCTTCCTCGTCCTCTACTTCATCTTCTTCTTCACTCTCTTCGATGTACTCCACTTGTGGGGCAGCTCGACGTGCGCGAGGACGGATGATCTCCTGCTCTTCTTGCTCATCCAGGAAGCGTCGGCGCGGTGAATCCACAAAGGTCGGTGCTTCTGAGGGCGTAGAATTAAGTGGTCTCTGGAAGAGATGTGAGGAGCGTTTGCGAGTGGTTGTTTTCGATTTTTGAAAAGGTGATTCTACTTCTTCAAAATCATCATCAAAGTGTGTTTGCACGGTATTCACCATCCTGGCTATAAGGATAGGTTAACACCGTGCAATCCTGAACACAATCAAAGAGTTGGGCGCGGTCCTCTTGGGCGACTAGAACGCTCGGGTGCTCTGCCGGCTGGACGAGGCTCATAGGAGCGAGAAGAGCCCCCACGGCTACCTTCCATCGGTGAACTTGGCAATCTATCGGCTTGATCAACGAAGACGCTTCTCTTGCCCCAAGTTGAACCTCTGACACCATTGAGCTTTGTTCCCATCGAGGCGGAGATTTCAAAGAATGAAACCTTCTCACGGATATCAATCTTACCAACTTCTGACCCACGTAGACCCGTGGTCTGAGAGAGGAAGCGTAGGATTTCTCCTGGATTCGCTCCGTCCATCTTACCTACATTGATCATATAACGCTGACCCTGGCCGCGAGCTGGACCCTGGTTCATATCACGTGAACCACCAGCCATGCCCCGTTGAGGTGGCGCCATGACATTCAGGTCACGGGCCTTGCGGTACTTTTTCATCGTCTCGCCCAGGGTTTTGCTATAAAGCGCCTTGAGGAGTTCTTCTTTCGTGAGTGATTCCATGGCCTGAGTAAACTCAGAGAACTCTGGATTCTGCTCCATGACCATCTCACCAGCGAGCGTTTGTACGCTCTTCACAGCTTTAGAGATTAAGCGACCACGGATCTCTTCGACCTGTGGAAGATCCACGCGCTGGATTTTGGCTTTGGTGATTCTTTCAATCAAACCAATCTTACGCAACTCTTGTGGAGTGACGATGGAGAGAGCAATTCCTTTCGCGCCACCGCGACCGGTACGACCGATACGGTGAACGTATGACTCAAGGTCCGCTGGAAGCTCAACGTTGATGACGTGAGTGAGATCAGACACGTCAATTCCGCGAGCAGCTACGTCGGTACACGCCACAACTTTACACTTCTTTTCTTTGAAGCGCTTCATGGTGAAGTCGCGCGCATCTTGCTCCATATCTCCGTGGAGAGATTCCGTAGAATAGCCACGAGAGTTGAGAGCGTCCGCGAGCTGTTGCGCGCCGATTTTTGTGCGAGTGAAAATCAAGCCGTAGATGTCATCCACGCTATCAAGGTAACGGCAAAGCGCCTCTACCATGTCTCCGGGACGAGCAACCAAGTAGGTCTGCTCAACCGAAGTCGTAGTCAATTGTTGCTTCGTGACCTTAACCATTTTTGGGTCGTGGAAGTGCTTGTCGACGAGGCCCTTGATCGGAGCGGGCATAGTAGCAGAGAACATCCATACTTTCTTATGGGGACTATTGGCGATGATCGATTGAACGTCATCGAAGAAGCCCATGTCGAGCATCTCATCGGCTTCATCAAGGATCACATAGCGGACGTCTTCAAGCTTCAAAGCACCGCGATCGATCAAGTCAATCACGCGCCCTGGAGTTCCAACAACCACTGAAGGAGAATTCTGACGAAGCTCTCTGAGTTGACCAGAGATCGGTGTTCCACCGTAAACTGAGAGAGAACGAACGCGCTCTTTACCTGTGGTAAATTTCGCGATCTCACCTTCAATCTGGTTAGCGAGTTCACGCGTTGGAGCCAAGATTAAGGCTTGGACGTGACGAGCGTTAGGGTCGAGTTTTTCAAAAAGTGGTAAAAGAAAGGCAGCTGTCTTTCCAGTTCCAGTTTGAGCTTGTCCGATAAAGTCGATGTCAGCCTCTAGCAAGAGAGGAATAGCTTGAGCTTGAATTTCCGTTGCATCAGCAAAGCCTAATTTTTCCAAGGCTTCAAGGGATGAGGGGCGAAGGCCCATTTCAGCAAATTTCACAAATAACTCCGAGATTGTTGAGTATGGTTCAGCGCAAAATAGCGCTGCGCTAAAGAATTGGCCATATCTTTTCTTAAGATAAGGGCAGAGGGTAAGAATTACAGGTTAGTAGATCATTCCAATGACCCATAAACCTACAGATGAGGTGTCGAGGGCCGGCTTTTGTAGTGCGTTAACCCTAATGTAGGGGTAAAGGATAAGAGAAGGATTGATGGTGTAGTTAGCACCAATGAAAGCTCCCTGAAAAACTCGTGTCGCATAATTGAGAGACTTTGCACCCTTGGTTTGGGCGTGTTCGAACTCCTGCTCAATATAAATTTGTGGCTGCCAACGGTCATTAATAGTGTAACCCACATACGGGGCGATGTAGAAAAACCAGTACTCATCATCAGCCGCACCAGAAAAATTATAGCGAGGAAGAATCCAAGAACCGAACACCCATTTACTTCCCTTGGGAGCGTAGTCAAGCACACAGAAGCAATCCACAAACCCGTCGCGATTAGCTGCTCTGGTTGATTTTTGGAGAGGCACTCCGTAGCTCATTTGCATAAACCACGACCAGCCATCACCCAGGTCCCAAAATCTTCTGAGACCCAAGACAGGATCTAAGACTCTGACTTGGCTTTTGTCCACGTCAGTATACTGTCTCGTGGTGGTCCACTGAGTTTCAAAACGAGGGTTGATGAAGGGCTCAAAGCCGTTATCGAGCTTATAGCGAAAGCTGAATTGGTTCCAGGTGTTCCAGGGACGGTTACCTTCAAGGCGATCCCCGTTGGCTGCCGTTCTCACACGGTACTTATCTCCACGCTCGATGGCTGGTCCGTGAGTTTCACCGAAATAAGCAACAGAGAATCTCTTCTTCACTGCAGGCTGAGCTGCGGGTTCTGCTTTAACTTCTGGTTTAACTTCTTCTTTTTTGGGTTCCGGCTTTTTGGCAGCAGCTTGTGCTTTCTTTTTACTGTTTAAAGCGGGGTCGTCAGATCTTTTTGAGGAAACGGCATGAACAGAAAACGATGAAATCAAAACAAGACAAAATAATAAACGGGCCATACAAACAGAATCCTCATAATAATAGACAACAAGTTCACAAAAATTGCACAGTAAGGGCAACACTGACAACTATTAAATAGCGAGATTAAAAGGTCTTCATATGAGCAAACTCCAAACCTTCGCCCAATTCTTTGAAATGATGAATAACATGGACGCCGACACCATGACCGCTCTCGTAGAGAAGCATCTTTCAGACGAAGAACTCGAGCATTTTGTCCGTCACTTGGAAGATTTCTACGGGATCGAAGAAGAGGAAGAGCTCGGACATTTGGCCCAGATTATGGTTACGGGCTACCTCGCAGCAAAATCAGAACAGGGTCAACTCCAGTAATCGAGTTCCGACTCCACCTTCATCCAAAAACGCCGGGCCAAAGCTGCCTCTTGCAGGAAGTACCAAGTGGTTTCTAAGACTGAAATCTCCTTGGTACGCTTAGCTAGGAGCTTGAAGACCTCACTGAGCTCTGAGCTAAACTCTCCCATCAGAAAAATCTTCTCGAAGGCTTCAGCGAGCCAAGCCTCTTCAGTCTGCAAACACAAGCTGCCACCCTCTTGGCGGAACTCAACAGCTATCGGCAACTCGCCAAACACTTGCGCCAACTCACTCCAACGACGCAGAGAGATCTTAGCATCCAAAAGAGGACCAATGCGCTTTGAGTGAGGCGCAAGATTTTTGATCTTTGGATGGAGCGTGAAGCCCTGGGGATTTTTCTCGAACCAAAAATTAAAGCCAGGATCTGAGATATTACAGACGGCCTCTTCTTTGAGAGGAAACCTCCTCATCCCAAGGCGCTGGTGAAGGACCTCAGCTTCTTCTCGGTACTCACAGGGAAAGTAGTTGAGCTTGTGCCAACGCACTCGACCTTCATTGAGCAAGCGTAGTGTTGGGTAGTCTTCTGGAGCGGCTTTAATTTTATCGATATCCACAGAAAGATTATCAGAGAGCAGGCTGCGAATCACAAAAGTTCCGCCGTGGAAGTCGACATGAAAAAAAAGTCCGGGTTTGGCAGGTGCCGAGGGGACATCAGCTTCCGGCTCCCACCCTTCCTCGTCTTCCTCGATCCAATCATGGGACTGGTCCTTGAAGGTTTGCTTCACTAAAAAGGAGAGATCTTCCATAAAATCCTTAGATAAAACTGATCACCATTCTAAGTACAAGGATCACCACCATGGGTGAGGGATCAAAAGGAATATTGGGAGGCAAAAGATTGCGAATGGGTCGCTGAGGAACATCGACGATGGCCCGGAGTTGAACCACGACGGGATGGCGACGGATCTTATCATCGGGGACGAAACCGATGATGACATCGATGAAAGTGAGAAGAATAAAAATTTCGAGAATGGCCGCTATCATATTCATCATGATAGCGGGCCATGGAAGCTTTGAGAAACTAAAATTTTAAATTTGCAGTAATCGCTGCCACTACGAAGAGAGCCATCATCAGCACGTAGGCGATGGAACCGAGCTGAGGCGCACGCTTAACGACGATGGCACTGCCCACTCCGATGATAAACCAGATGGTAAATTTCACAAAAATCCACACGGGCCAAGCCTGACCGTGCCCGATTCCCAATCGAGCCATGAGACCCATGCCTGAAACCAACACAAAAAGTGTCGCCACACCTGTCAGAATTTTGAAAATTTTAGTTTTTACACCAAAAAACTGCACCGCAAATCCTGTCAGCAAGAGCGCCAGAGAGCTTAGATGGATGACTTTATAAACTTCATAACTAATCATTTGAACCTCAAATTTTTGCTAAGACATGTTTTAATAGATCCCAAAACTTTGCCACGCTCTCGACCTCCACACGCTCATCTGGCGAGTGGGCGCCAGTGATGGTAGGGCCAAAAGAGACAGCATCGATCGGGCCAATTTTATCTCTAAGAATCCCACACTCAAGCCCAGCATGGATAGCCGTAATCTTGGGCTTCTTCTGGTAAAGCGACTCGTAAACAGTGCTCATCTGATCCAGAAGTTTATTCTCTCTGACGGGCTTCCAACTGGGATATTCACCGTCTTTATGGGCCTTGAGTCCCATGAGGGCCGCTAGGGATTGGATCTGGTGCTCCAGCGGGACACACTCGGCCCGGTCAAAAAAGCGCAGCGAAGTCTGGATATAGAGTTGACCACGCACGAAGAGACACTTGGCGAGGTTATTAGACAGCGCTACCAATTCCCGCTGACTGGCCAGATCGTACTTATGTGCGCCGTGGGGGAACGCGCTTAAGAGGGCTAGTACTTGAGACAAGGACTGGTTAGCCAGGCCTGTCTCCCCAGGCTCACTGGCAACGAGTTCTGCTTTGAAGTTTTGATCGTTTTTGGGTTGAAAGCTCATCCAACGTTGAGTCACCTTGGTGATGGCTTCTTGCAGGGAGCTCAGCTGAGCCTGTTCCAGGCTCACGATTGCCCAGGCGTCCCGCGGGATGATGTTGTGGGCTTTTCCAGCGCGCAACTCATGCA
>JAJTIF010000092.1 GCA_021299675.1 Pseudomonadota bacterium
GAGCTCGAGGTTCACGCGTGAGCCTTGAGTGAGCTTACCAAGATTTGTTTTTTCAAGCGTCACTGGAATCGCTTGGCAGCGAAAGGTACTGTCGGTGATTTGCGTGGCAGTGAGGCACACTCCATTAGTGGCGACCGAGTCATCAATCTTAATCTGAGAGGCGAGGTTTGTTTCAATCACAAACTCACGACCCTCACGATTTTCAGTGACGCTCACAATCTTGCCTGTGTCTTGGATAAGTCCGGTAAACATGGCTCACACTATAGAAGGGTGGCGGAGTGTTGTCTACTTTGAGAGTGGTGTCAAAATGGCCTTGTCGAAGAAGGTGCCAGCCTCTTTTCTTGAACGAGGCTGGCAGTATTTCTTAATGGGGCGCTGAACTAATCGAAGATGTCAAAGATAGACTTGAGTTTGTTCTTCTTACCGTACTTGCGTTTGTAGTAGTCATCGTAATCGTCATCGTGCTTGTAGCTAGGTCGCTGGCCTGTGCTAGACTTCGGGATGTGGGAGACAAGCTTTCGGTATTCGGCGTATTCCTCTCTGTCCGCAGCGGCAGCGGAGTTGAGGACCTCGAGTAACTTCTCCAGCTCGCCGCGATCAAGCCAGATCCCTCCTGACACCGGACAGCGGTCGATCTCGATACCGTTGCGATAGATTTGTTGCATGGGGGTTGTGTTGTCTATGGGACTCACTAGTAAGGGCATAACTCACCTCGTTTTTTTTGGTGAATTGTTACACAAAAACATCGCAGGTAAAAGCTCGCCAAACCTCACTTCGATTTTTTAGAAGTATCCGTTCTAAAAAGAGGCTGGCACCTGATTTAGGCACCTGATTTATATTAGGTATTCAATTCATCCGTTCTTTCGTGAGAGCTGAACTTGCCCTTTGTATCCACCATCTTTATCGTAGAACTCGCCTCGAAGAAGGTTTGAGTTAGAGATATCAAGAATAATAAAAGATCCTGGCGCAGGTTCCATATAGATCTCATTACCTTTATCCTTTATTGGCTTGAGTTTCGCGTTCGCTCCTGTGTTGAGAGAGTTTGAATAAGTAAAACCATCAGGGTCAGTGATTTTACATAGAATAGAGCCACTTAGTTTTTTTCTCTTGTCTGAGATCCACTTCAAATTCAATGAAGTCGACCCTTCCTTTGTTTTTTCCTGATTGAATAGTAAAAGTTCCTTCGAAGAGTCCATTTATTGCCTTTACCTGTGGAGTGAACTCAGTAAAAGGTTTTGCTATTTGAAAATTAATCATCCTCTCTTGCTTTATCAATTCATCATTTTTTTGTTTTTGATCAAGAGAGTCTTTATGAGTAAGCCTTCCAACGGGAGGAATTGTTTCAGCAGTTGGCATGCCAGTGTCTGGTTTCGTGTCTGAGGGGGCAGTTGCGACTTTATTAAATGTTTGAGCTTCAAGTGTGTCTTTTTGGTTAACTTCGTTTTTATGGGCAAGGGTTGCTAGAAAGAGGATCACGGCCTTGCCGTAATAAGCCTCAGCAGCTGCTATTTGCTCTTCTTTCGAGGAGAGCTGCTTGATCGACTGAACCTTTTCAAGGGAGTGCTCCGTAAAGCTTGCATTTGTTAGTTCGGATTTGATTGGATTTGGGTACCGGAAACTGATGAAACCAACCAATACACCAAAAGCTAAACCACTTAAAAAAAGAAAGATTCTTTTCATAGAAATTTACCTGTGAATTTTATGTCACTGCCTATTGTCGTAACTTCCGTGCTCTGAAATTCAATTAGGCTTGCAATGTCTGGTAGTTTTAAATCAAAAAGATTCAGTCCCTGACCCATGATTTTGGGAGCCAGGTAGAGCTGCAATTTGCTGACTTGTTTATGGGCGAGAAAAAGTGTGTGCAGGTTTGATCCACCTTCAAGCCAAAGAGAATGAATCCCAAGCTCGGCGAGTTTTTGGTAGAGCTCCTCGAAGGGAAAAGGTCTTAAGGTTGAGAGCCGGATGACTTGTTGAGGCGGCAGAACATCAATCGTCGTGTCAACGTGTGTGATCACAAAAGTGCGGTGGTGGTGTTCATCGGTCAACACCTGCGCCTCTTTCGGCAATTTTCCGGAGGCGGTGAGGATCAAACGATAGGGTTGCTTCTCGATCTTTAACTCTGGCAGGCGCACGGTGAGAGCGGGGTTGTCCCGGCGCAGAGTCTCGGCGCCGATTAAGATCGCATCATGCAGGAGTCGTCCGTGGTGGGCGTCCAGCCGCGCTTCAGGAGAGGTGATCCACTTGGATTCCCCGTTACTGAGAGCGGTTTTTCCATCCAGTGTGGCGGCTGCCTTGAGTGTGATAAAAGGCTTTTGGGTGCGCATGCGATGGAAAAAAATCTCGTTGAGTTTTTCTCCCTCATGCTCAAGAACGCCAGTGATCACTTCAATCCCAGCCGCCTCGAGCATTTTCACTCCATTGCCCGCGACCTGTGGGTTAGGATCAATGTTAGAGATGATGACTCGACTCACTTGGCGGGCCACGATCTCCGGTGCGCACGGAGGCGTAAGTTTTTTTGTATGCGAGCAGGGTTCGAGATTGATGTAGAGGTCACAGCCACTTAAATTATTATCTATATAGTTTTGAGAGAGAGCCGCTTCCGCATGGGGGCCGCCATGCTTGGCGTGAAAGCCTTCGGCGATGATTTTCCCATTTTTAACCAGCACCGCTCCCACCATCGGATTGGGCGACACCATCCCAGCGCCTTTGAGAGCGAGCTCAAAACAGCGGCGCATGAAACTCTCATGCATAGGGGATGTCCAGATAGATAGGTTTTTGGGTGTTAAAGACCTCGTTATACAGGGCCATGTCGTAGTCAGGGGCGACACCCAGCCACTCTTTGATCTGGGAGGTTGGAATCATGAGATTCATCCAACGAAAAACACAAGCCTGACGAAGATTTCGGGCCGTGATATCCGTTTTTGTTTTCTCGCGAATCGATTCAAACACCAACTCAATCCCACGAGGTGAAAGTGTGCCAGAGAGGATCTTGAAGGGGTTCGCGTTGAAGAAAAGATGGCTGGGTTTTTGTGCCAGATTCCAGTTCTCCATCAGAGTGACTTTATAGGTTTTAAACATCTCGGAGAAGCCGGGACTTAAGGGGATGGAGTAGGGCTCGCGTTTGTCCGGACGGACCAGCACGCGAGGACCTTTTTTATCAATCAGGATATCACTCATCTCAAGCCTTGAGAGATCACTCACCTTGAGACCTGATTCATAGATGAGCGCGAAGATGATCAGGTTGCGCTGGACCATGAGAAGAGAGAGGCCGCTCTCAGAGAGTGAGAGTTTGATCAAGCTGTCTTTGACTTTGATCAGATCTTTGAAGCTTGGGGGATTGGGTTTCTCGAGCAGCTTGGGTGCCACGGGCATCTGTTTGATGGGGTTCAAGGGAAAGCTGTGGCGGACCACCAGAAAATCAAAATAGAGCCTCAGGGCCTGAACGCGGCGGCGGATAGAGTTGGGTGAGCCGTAGGTGTTTTCCAGAAACTGCGCGTACTCCTGGGCCTCTTTAGGCGCGAAGGTTTTGAGCATCAGCGGACGGTTGTGCTGGGTCAGGAATTTATTAAAAGCCTCCAGGTCAGCCCGGTAGTTTTTCAGAGTATTAAAACTCTTTCCCTGAGTTTTGAGCTGTTTGAGGAATTCCTGTTGAGTCACAATAAGATCGATCATAGTACAGTGATTTTGCCCTCTTAGGATTAAGAGGACAAGCCTCAAAAGCTCTTGTCGCGATGCAACTCTTTTGCTATAAGGCACCCACTTAAATAAACATGTCCTCCCACTCAGAGGACCAGACGACCTTGGACGACCTTATGTTGATTGCTGAGAAAATCAACGGCCTTCTCAAAGACTGGGGGATTGATGTGATCCATTTCCCTAAGTTTCTTGAGGCCCTGACACACAAATCATATATCCATGAAAACTCAGATTTTCAGGGCGCAAGCTATCAGCGTCTAGAATTTTTAGGCGACTCAGTTTTGGGCCTCTTCGTCACCACGGAACTCTACCTCCGTCATCCCACACTCCCAGAGGGAGAACTTTCAAAACTTAAAAGTTTCATCGTTCGGGAAGAAACGCTGGCCCAGATGGCCCGCGCCATAGGCCTCAATGAAATGATGCTCGTAGGGAAGGGCGAACAAAATGATCTCGTGGATAACGATTCCATCATGGCCGATGGGCTCGAGGCGCTCTTAGGGGCGGTGTACGTGAGCCAAGGTGTAGAGCGGGCACGGGTGGTGTGGGAGAGTTGGATCACAAAACTCGACGGCGACCTCTTCAGCCTACAGAATTTGGTGGAGTTCGATGCCAAATCCAAGCTCCAGGAGTTTTGCCTCAAGGCCTGGAAGAGCCTTCCCGTCTACGAAGCCCAGGAATTCAAGAATAAATTTCGCGTTACCCTGATAATCCAAGACAAAGCCCTGCTCTCACGAGAAGACGTCTCCAAAAAGAAAGCCGCTTTGGTCTTGGCCCAGAGTTGTTTGAAACACCAGTTACACTTAACCGTTTAAAGGGATTCCCATGCTTTTAGAAACTCAACACCCGCACAATAAACACATCATGGTGGCCGTTTTGGGTAAGCCCAACGCCGGAAAATCCACTCTGATCAATCAGCTCATGGGTTTTGATCTCTCCATCGTTTCTGATCGTCCCCAGACGACCCGTAACCAGTTTCAGTGTATCTTCACCATTGACCGCACGGAGATCGTGCTTGTTGATACTCCGGGAGTGCATAAAGCGCCTCAAGAACTGAACAAGCGCATGAACAACCAGGCCCAGATGGCCGCGGAAGGCGTGGACCTGAATCTCTTGCTCGTCGACCTCGCCGATTTTCCCATGCAGAACTTCAAAGATTTCCTCGAGACCATCGAGTGGGAACTAGGCCGCACCTGGATCGTTTTCACTAAAGCCGACGTCGCCAAAAACGCGGATCCCGTGGGGCTCTACGCCGAAATGATTAAGCTTAATGCGAACATCGAAAAGATGTTTGTGATCTCCGCTAAAGACGGCACCAATATCCATCTCCTCACCGGCGCACTGGTGGATGCCGCTGTGCCAGGTCCGCACCTCTTCCCCGATGGCTCGGCCTCGAACAAGAACGAGCGTTTCTTCGTCACTGAATACATCCGGGAGCAGGCCTTCCGTATCCTCAAAGAAGAGCTTCCTTATGAACTCGCGGTGGTGATCGATGAGTACAAAGATGCCAAAGAAGAGAAGGCCGCTGTAGCCGCGCACATCTCCGCCTCAATCCTTGTGAACCGTCCCTCTCAGCGCGCCATCGTGGTGGGCCGTCAGGGCAGTGTGATCAAGCAGATCGGCACCGAAGCACGCAAAAAAATCGAAGCCATGCTGGAAGGGCAGGTCCACCTGAATCTCCACGTGAAAGTTTCGCCAAAATGGTTTTCCAATAACTGGGTTTTAGATGAACTGGGTCTTCCTCGCTCACAAACCGCCGCTCGAGTCTGGAGGTCTAAGTGAGACGTTCTGCTGTTGTATCCATCATCGGCCGCCCCAATGTGGGGAAGTCGACCATCTTTAATCGGCTGATGCGCCAAGCGCGCCTGGCAATGACTCACGACCAGCCGGGCGTGACCCGTGACCGTCACTACGGCATCCTCGACATAGAAGAAGGTGATCGTCATCAGGAGCTGATCCTGGTGGACACCGGGGGTTTTTATCCCGAGAAAGTCGAGATCGATGAGAAGAAAAAAAATAACGTGGATAGCTTCTTCAATATCATGGCCGATCACGCCAA
>JAJTIF010000344.1 GCA_021299675.1 Pseudomonadota bacterium
GGCGGGCTCAACTTCCTTCATCATCAATCACATCCAGCAAGCACCAGCGGGAAGTAAGTTTGCCGTAGGGACAGAGATCAATCTTGTGAACCGTCTCGCTCAGAGATTCAAGGATAAAGACATCCAATCTCTCTCCCCTTATCAGTGTTTGTGTACGACAATGTATCGGATACGTCCGCGCTGGATGCTGGAAAGTTTTCGTGCCATTGAAAACAATCAGCCGATCAACCTTATCCGGGTCGACGCTGAAACTCGTAAGTGGAGCCTCAAGGCCCTCGAAAGAATGCTGGAGATTGTATGATTTACGCTGACGCCAATGGTTCACTTCCCCTACTTCCGGAAGTGAAGACCTACCTCGATACGCGCTTGCCGGCTCCCCTATGGGGTAACCCGAATGCGATTCATTCACTTGGCACCAAGATTAAATCCGGTATGGAGAAGAGCCGCAGGATCGCCGCTGAGGTGCTAGGCGCCGGGGCGATTCAGTTGATCTGGACCTCGGGCGCAAGTGAAAGCCTAGCGACTGCCTTCCACCACATCCTCTTGCCGAAAAAAAATAAAAATAAAATCTACACTTCCCCCATCGAGCACGCTGCCGTGGTCATGGCCCTGGAGTACTACAAGAGTGTCTGGGGTTATGAGGTGGAATACATTCCCGTCTCCCGCGATGGCTTAGTGGATGCGAACTGGCTAGAGACCAGAGTCGACGCAGGGACTGCGCTAGTCGTGTGCATGGGCGCGAACAATGAAACGGGTGTCATCCAGCCCTGGGAAAAGATTAGAGATCTTTGCAAAAACAAAGGCTGCGATTTCTTGTGTGACACGACTCAACTCGTGGGCCGTGTGCCCTTCAACTTTCGAGAGTCGGGCCTTGACTGGGCCATGGCGAGTGGACACAAACTAGGAGCGCTGCCGGGGTCCGGATTCCTTTTAACCACCAAGCCCTTTGAGATCACTCCGCTGATTTTTGGCGGAGGCCAGGAAAATGGCATGCGCGGAGGCACGCAAAACTATCTAGGTTCCGAAACGCTAGCGATCGCGCTCCAGACGCTTCCTGAAAAATTAAAAAAGATTCCCCAGCACCATGCATGGCGGGCCACTCTCGAAGGCTCCATGCCCAAAGAAGCCGTGGTGATTGGCAAAAGCTACGAGCGACTCTCCGGGACCACGCTCGTGGGCCTTCCTGGCTTGCATGGCCAGGGTGTGCAGATCGAACTCGAAAGCCAGGACATCTTCGTCACCACATCATCGGCTTGCAGTGATAACGAACCAGCGACAAGCAAGGTCTTGCGGGCCATGGGCATCGACGACCAGCTCGGCCGCTCCGTCGTGCGGGTGAGTCTGCCGCTCTCTGCTGGCCTTGACGATTACCTGAAAGTGACAGCAGGCTTAAACGATGCTTATAAGAAACTCACCAAGATTAAGGCTTACTGATGCGTTTTTATTTTATCCTCGTGCTCCTGGTTGGGTGCAGTCTTTTTAAGAAGATTAATAATGAAACAGCCACAGGTCACTTCCAGCTCTATTCCAACCCCGAGAGAATTAAGGTCGATAAACTCGACGCTCATATCTCTCGTCTTGTGGTCATTTCCACCAATGACTGGGCTGGTAACCTCGAGGCTCAGCAAGTCACCGCTCAAGACCAATTCTCACCGGAGAAGACTCTCCTCTCCATCGGCGGAGTAGAAGCCTTTGCTCGCTACCTTGAAATCCTCAGAGGAAAATTCCAGGGTCAGGTGCTGCTGGTCGATGCCGGAAACTCCCTGGCGGGCAGTCTCATCGCGCGCAACACCAATGGACGAGCGGTGGTAGATGCCTTTAGCTTGCTTAAGTATGATGCCATCGGTTTAGCTTCCGCTGATTTCGCCGCAGGGCCTGAGCTTCGCTCACCCATCTCTCCCGTGCAGTGGATGCCAAAACTTTTTGAAAAATCAAAAACTCCGGTGATCATCAGTAATCTAATTAATCTCAAAAAAGCCACACCCGTCGAGTGGGGCAACACCGCTCCGCAATTGATCAAATCCGTGAACGGCGTGAAGGTGGGCTTCATCAGCTTGCAGCCAGATGATCTGCCTAAGAAACTAGACGCTTCTGTACTCAATGGTCTCTACATCGAACCCGGACAACTCTCGTTCCTGCGACAACTGCGCAGCCTGCGACTCAAGGGAGCCGAAGTCATCGTGCTGATTAAGCACGGAGGCATCAGCTGTGGAGAAGTGAAGGCCCGCGAGAAAAATCTTCCGCTGGCGAAAGTTAATTTTGATCCCCGTGATCCCAACGTCTGCGACAAGACAGATCCCTTCGTGAGCTTTTTGGAAGGACTGCCAGCGGGAAGTGTGGATCTCGTCCTGACTGGTGGGGCGAAAGGAAAAGTGGCTAACTTCATCAATGACATTCCGGTGGTCCAGGCCATGGGTGGAGGAAAGTCGTTTTCACGTGTAGAACTCTTCTGGGATAAGAAAGCCAAGCAAGTGCTTCGGGAGAGGACTCTCATTCATCAGCCGACGGTGGTATGCCACCGCTTCTTTAAAGCGACGGAAGACTGTTTCGAGGCAGACCCCAGTATTGATCACCGCAACCTGGTACCCGCCAAATTTCTGGGGGAAACCATTTCCTCTGATTCACTTACAGCTGTTTTGATGAACGAGTGGAGACAGAACTCAGCAGAGCCTTTGATCGAAAACTTCCATCACCACAACCTCGGTCAAGAAATTGCTGACTCACTTTTGGCAACAACAGAACTTGATGTGGCCGTTATCGGTTCGCAAGGCTGGAAGCTCATGCTGCCCAAGGGTACCCTCTCCTACCTTGATTTTTACCGCCAAAAAGCGGCCCGTGAGAAAATCTTTAAGCTCACACTCTCTGGATTCGAGCTCCAGAGTCTTCGAGTTCACATAGAAGAGCGGGGCTGGTTTGCTTCCCACACTCCTCTGGAAGATCTATCGACGCGTGAGTCGATCAGCGTGGGGATGAATGAGAAGCTATGGTATCGCCTGCAGCGAGATCTTTTCACCGGTAAAACAGCTGAACTGCAAAGTTTGATCATCGCTGACACTCTTGTAAGCTGGAAGCAGGACAGCGTACAGACGGTGGCTAGCGGCAGAAGCC
>JAJTIF010000358.1 GCA_021299675.1 Pseudomonadota bacterium
CATGCGGGCTTCTCTGTTGAGGGGTGGGCGCGCGGGACATTGGTGGGAGTTTTTGTCTCACTGATCGCTTCTCATTTGAAGGAGATTTTGCAGTTTTCCACCGCCATCATGACTATCATCACGGTTCAGATGTTCCAGATCATTTGGTATCTTGTGACCCTGACCATAATCTCACTCAAGCTGGGGCACTTTAATAACTTCGGGATGATGTTTTGGAATGTGTTACCGGGAACCTTCCTCCTGTCACTAGTGTCACCACTCTTATTTAACCTGCTCAATCGAGTCTGGCCTGTTGAAATGCAGGTGAGTCGAGCGACGGGAATGGAATTATAGAAAATGTTTGGGGAAGAAGAACTCGTTAAAGTCCACAAAGCCCGCGCTGGTATCATTGGGAATATCATCGTCGCTTGTTTTGGTCTCATCCTTGCGCGCCTGTGGTATCTTCAGGTCTATAAGGGTGAGCAGCTCCACCAATTCTCCATCCAGAACCGCTTAAGAAAAGAGGTCGTCTGGGCCCCGCGTGGCCAGATCTTCAGCCGCGACGAGCAACTGCTGGTCGACAACATCCCTCGCTACGATGCCATCATCACCCCTCAGTATCTCCTTGATAGAGAGGTCACTATCCCCAAGCTCGAGCAGATCCTGAGCCTCGAGCCTGAGACGATTCTAAAATTACTTAAGAAAAACGCTAATCAGGCCACCTACCGACCCATCACGGTAAAAAAGAACATCGGCTTCAATGAGCTGGCACAGATCGAAAGTTTGAACGCTGATCTGCCAGGCGTGAGTGTACAAACCTTTATCTCTCGTGAGTACAAAGACAAAGAAGTGGGGGCTCACCTCCTGGGCTACATCTCTGAGATCAGCCAGGATCAGTTACCGAAGTTCAAAAAACGCGACAACTTCGACTACCGTCTCGGTGACTTTATCGGCCAGTTCGGTGTCGAGGAGCAGCTCGATCGCTTCCTGCGTGGAGTAAATGGCCACGAGTTCGTGGAAGTGGATTCCCGCGGCCGTCGAAAGCGCTACATCAACACAGATAATCTCTTCAAGGGCATCGAAGACGAAAAGCCCAACCAGGGCATGAACGTGCGCCTGACGATTGACCGTGACATGCAGTTGGCCGCCTTCAACGCGCTCGAAGGAAAAGTCGGAAGTGTGGTGGCTATCGACATCGAGACCGGAGAAATCTTAACCATGGTTTCGAGACCTGCGTTTGATCCGTCTCAGTTCTCGCGCGGACTGACACCGGAATACTGGCGCAGTCTGATCACGAACAAGATGAATCCGCTGCGAGACCGAAACATTCAGGAGCACTTCTCACCGGGATCGACCTTTAAACCCGTTACGGGGATCATGGGACTGGAAGAAAACCTGGTGGACGAGAATACCGATGTGGTGTGCACGGGGAGTTTGAAGTTCGGTCGTAAGGCTTATCACTGTTGGAAGAAAGAAGGCCACGGCAGCACCAGCATGGTCAAAGCCATTCGCGAGAGCTGTAACATTTATTTCCAAAAAACCGCCATGCGTACGGGCATCGACACCCTCGCCAAATACGCTCACATGCTCGGGCTCGGAAAGAAAACGGGGATCGCACTCCCTCGAGAAGTCTCAGGCTTGATTCCCACGGAAGAGTGGAAAAAGAAACGATTTGGGGAAGTTTGGCAGCCAGGTGAAACACTTTCCTGTGCGATCGGACAGTCCTATGTGCTCTCGTCTACCATTCAGCTCGCACAGGCCTACGCTGTGATCGCCAATGGTGGAAAAATCTTTCGCCCGCAACTCGTGAAAGAAATCTATAACGATAAAGGTGAAATCACCCAGCCCTTCAAGGCTGAGCTGGTGAGTGATTTTAAGTTTAAAAATCCCAACACCCTCCGGCTTGTTCGCGAGGGCCTCTATCAAGTGATGAACAATCCCAAAGGAACGGCGTTTTTCCGTCGCGGAAAGGGACTGCAGATGGCGGGGAAAACCGGAACAGCTCAGGTTGTTCGCTCCAGCGCTGACAAAGTGTATCAAAAGTGTGATCAGTTGGAGTACCAGTACCGTCACCACGGGATCTTCGTGGCTTTTGCTCCTTATAAGAATCCCAAAGTGGCTATCGCTGTTCTGGTGGAGCACGGGTGTTCAGGGTCTGGAGCTGCGGCTCCCGTCGTAGAGCCCATCATGACTACCTACATGAAGAAATATCAGCCAGAGCTGTACCTTGAGAATTTAGAACTCGAAAAGCAAGCCGGAACGGCTGCCCCTGCGCCGAAGGCGGCGCCGGTCGAAGTAGACTAGGACGAACTATGTATCAATCGCTTGTGGCCTACCTTAAACGCTATGATTTTAGTTTCATCGGAAGCTTCTTTGCGATCTTTCTTGTGGGCGTTCTGAATCTCTATTCCGCCACTCATTCGCAGGCTCACGAAGGCCTGAATATGCTCTACCGCTCGCAGGTGATCTGGTGGTTGATGGCAACGGCAACGGCGATCATCGTGAGCATCATCTTCAACCCTAAGACCTTTGAGCGCGTCTCCTACATTGCCTATGGGATAACCTTTTTCCTTCTCATCTTGGTTGAGATCATGGGTGACGTGGGGATGGGAGCTCAGCGCTGGTTAAACCTCGGCCCCATTCGTATGCAGCCCTCGGAGTTCATGAAGCTCGGACTCGCCATGGCCCTCGCCCGCTACTTCGCCCGTGTGCACCCCGAGCGCGAACTGGCGCTAAGAGATCTGATTGGCCCTGGGATCATTGCCCTCGTGCCGGCGATTCTCGTGATCATTCAACCGGATCTGGGAACGGGCATGCTCCTGCTCCTGATCTTTAGTCTTGTGATCTTCTACAAACGCTTGAAATGGAAAACCATTGTTTCCTTAGGGCTCGCCGCACTTGTGGGTGGAGTGTTGATGTACAACTTTGGTCTCCGCGAATACCAGCGCAAACGGATTCATACCTTCATTGACCCTTACGCTGACGCTAAGGGTTCTGGTTACAATGCGATCCAATCTGAAATTGCCATCGGCTCGGGCCGTTTGTTTGGGAAAGGTTTTAAGAACTCTTCTCAGGCATCGCTGCAGTACTTACCAGAAAACCACACGGACTTCGTGTTCGCCATTTTCAACGAAGAGCACGGCTTTTTTGGATCCATGTTCCTGGTGCTGCTCTACTTGATTTTATTTCTACGACTGATCTGGCTAGCGTCCTCGGTCCAGCGATTCTACGACTCAGTCTTGGTGGTCGGTATCACCGGGATTTTCTTCTGGCACACCTTCATTAACATGAGCATGGTGAGTGGGATGATGCCGATTGTGGGGATCCCCTTACCCATGATGAGTTACGGGGGATCGGCCATGATGACCTATGGGGTTTGTATCGGTATGGTGACCGCCATTTCCAACTCGCGAAACTTCTTTAATTGAGAAGAATTTACATTGTTTAGCCTGTCCTTTTGAGGGACGGGCTAACATATCAATCATGAAGCAAACACTCCTTTTGATCTCACTCCTTCTCGCCTCCGTGTCCGCTCAGGCGCTTCCCCTGGTGTCAGTGAAGGAGCAGATTCGACAGGAGTTATGGAGCCAGGGCTTTAAGCGGGATTCCCAGCAGACCCCTAAGTCTCAGAGGGAGAAAAAATCCCAGCCTCGTCTTAATGAAGAGCTGTACCGGGCACTGGTGAAGTATCAGTTGTAATGGATTTGAGCCCATAGTATGATTATTGTACTATATGCGAAAAATAGCCCATATTGGATCTCTTCTCAAACAAATCTATCGCCTCTATAGCGTCGAGCTGATGCATCGTCTGCAGGCCCAAGGCTTCACTGACCTCAGGGCTTCATTCCTCGAGATTTTGATGTACCTCACGGAGCACGAGTCACCTTCGATCAAAATGATTGGCGTAGCCTGCGGGCTTAAAAAACAAACCATGACCAGTCATCTTAATGAGCTCGAAAAGCGGGGCTACATCTCTCGTCAGAACTCCGACTACGACAAACGTGAGCAGCTTGTGGTGCTCACAGAGTACGGTGCAAAGTTCAAAATCTGCTTGCTTCAAGTCATCAATGATATTGAAAATGAATACACCAAAAAACTTGGTTCGGTGGAGTTAGATCGCGTAGAGCTGATGTTAGGAAACTTGCATAAAGAGCTGCAGCGTGGAACAGAGAAGAAAGGTAGTTTAATTTAAGCGGAAGCTTTGGCCCTGACTTCTACGAGCCTGTGACCAATCCAGAATTTCCAGCCACCCGATACATTGTTGCAGTTGTAGTAACCCTTTGTGTTCAGGAACTCACAGGCCAGAATACTGCGCAAGCCATCTTCAGAGATGATGATCAGGGGAGTCGAGTGATTGGGGATCTCGTGAAAGCGCTCTTCGAGCTCCTCGAGAGGAATGTGGATACACTCCTTGGGACGAGGTCCCTCGATCTCAAAATTCTTGTAGCTGACGTCGATCAAAACAAAATCATGGTTGGGGTCTTTAAACATCGCCCAGGCATTCTCGGGTGAGAGGTCTAGGTAAGGGCGACCGTTCTGAAGGAAGTCATCGGGCAGGTAGCTTTGGTTCTTCACCCGTACCAAGTGATTGCGCTGGATCGCCATCTGCTTGTTGAGTTCAGTCTCGAGCTTATAGAGACGATACTCGACGCTTGCTAGTCGTGCGACCAGCTTATTGATGATGAAGAAGACATTATTCTTGAGCTTATCCTGGATCGACATGAAGTCTCATCCTCCATGCCTTATTCTAACGTAAGCCACCTACCTTCTAGAAGAAGGGGTAAATCGTGCCGAACTGGATGTGGTTCACGATCATAGAGGTCAGGATTGAGGCGCTTAAGAAGAGGGCAGCCTCATAAAAACCGTAGCCCCAGTTATGAAGGTTGGGCTCCGAGGGTGCCTGACCAGGCGACTCGGCATAAGAGTAGGTCTTGAACACCAAGTCTAGGCCCATCTTGAAGAGAGGGTAGATGATGAGGGCCAGGAGCATCTTGAGGAAGATCTGCACGCAGTACATGGTGATGTCGTAGTGCTCTTGATCAAAACTCGCACTGATAAGCCAGCTCATCCCCAGAGAAAATCCTGCGTAAGAAAGGGCCAGTGAGGTTTTCTGTTGTGCGAGCATGGAGTTGAAGTTGAGCTTCGTGAGGAAGGCGTAGTACTTAGAGCCGAAACCCAGCACCACCATGGAGAGGAGCCAGAGAATAAAGAGGATCACCAGCGAGTTCTCCGATTGGTTCACCACTGCCTTGGTCACGAAGGCCGTGCTGATCGAGTGCGATAAACACACAATCGCGTAGGCCATGTTTCTCCGCTTGAGGATCTCATCTTTGTACTCGAAGTTATAAAGCACGATGCTTTCGATGATGAAGAGCGAAAGCAGATAGAGTCCACTGGTTAGAATCCCCCAAACGAGGAAATGAAAGATGGTGAGAAAGATGCCGTGGCTCTCATCAAATCCTAGTGAGGAGAGAATAATGGTGAAGCCGATCATCCGAGAAAAGAGGTGGAGTGTGTCAGCGGGATTCTCCGCGGGGTAGAAGCGTTTAGTCACTTGCTGCTTCACCGTCGGGTAGAAGAGCATGTGGGCATACTTGTAGGCGTAAACCACCAGGCAGACGAAAACCACGAGGATAAAACGGATGATGAGGCGATCAAAAATTTCATTCATCTCTTGGGCCTTGGCTAGAAATTTTCTCTGAAATATTTCAGGAGAAATGTTTTAACCTCGATGCGCTTTTGGCGCTCGGGTTTAAAGAAATTAGGAAAGTTCTTTTGGGTCACCGCCCCCTGTGTACCGAACTCTTTATTTGAGCCGTAGTAGGGTTGGTTGCGTTCTCGGAAAGCGATGTATTCTTCATGGAAGAGTTGGTCCGGAGACCACTTGCCCCATCCCAGATAGGTGGGCAGATTTTTATACGCGCGGTAGAAGCGCCACTTCGGGATTCCGTACTTATTAGGGCGCCATTCGCCGAAGCCTCGGTTTCCGATGAAGCTTGCTCCCGGTGGCATCGGCAGCGTTTCTTCACCCTCTTCACTTCTACGGAAAATCGAAAGTCCCACGTTTTCTCGATTCTTTTTTGCGAAGTCTCGCGAGGTGCGCACGATGACTTCTTCGATACCCTGAAACCCGTGCACCACGCGATACTTTTGATAATAAGTTTTAATCAGAAAACCGGTGGCGTGCATGTCGATCAAAATGATCGAGACGTTTTCTCCCGTGAAAGCCTTCGCGAGTCCACGCTCATTGGGAACATAGTCCATCCCCAGCTCACTGGGAGAGAGACCTTTGGAGAGCCCTAAGTAAGTGATGATCAAAATGAGGTAGAGAAGTATTTTCTGCATCAGTTTGAATTAATGATTTGGATGATATGGGACTTCTGCTGCGCGGGAAGCTGCTCGAAATCCAGATGCAGTCGAGTCACGGCGTGGCTCTTCTGGTACTTATCAAACAGATCCGTCGCCTCGTTCACATTCAGGTGAGTCATCCGGCGCGAGACGCCGCCTTCGCGCACCACTTTCATGGGAAAGGTTTTCGCGGGAGCAGCATCGTTGTAGTACTTCGACAGGCGGCCCTGGGAAGAACAGAGGATGTAATCGATGCCCTCGCTCTTCAAGTAGCTCTCAAGCTTCTGCATGGTCGCCAGTCCATCTTTGCCGAAAGTCTCAAGGATTTTTTGAGGCACATCATTCAAGACAATTCGCTGGGCCCAGACATTTTTGGATTTACGCAGAGTCTTCATAAGGAAGGGGTCGTCGTGCTCTAGGTAGGCTTCAATGTCGGCGGGGATCATGTACTCATGGCCCGATGAGTTAAAGTAGCGGGTGAGCATCTGCTCGAGGCACACGGCGCGGTAGTGAAAGTACACCATCATGAACATGTGAAAGCGACTGATGAGGAAATCATCGAAGGTCGAAACGGCCCGCTCACTGATGCCGAGGTAGGCAAGGTTATTCTCCACACAAGGCTTGAGGTTGTCGATGATCCAGTCCAGATCAAATTTGCCGTAGCTCACGCCACAGAAGTAGCTGTCTCGCAGAAGGTAATCCATGCGGTCACAGTCCATCTCGCTTGAGACGAGCTGATGCAGCAGCGGAAACCAGTTCACTCCTTCCACCGTAAAATAAGCGGGATCACTGGTTTCACCCAGGACAAGCTCTGCCACGGCTTCTGGAGTAACGCCAAACTCGGCGCGCACTTGCGCGAAGGATTCGGTAAAACTCGAGTCGACGATGCTCTTGAGTGTGTAGTCCTCGTGGCTTGCTTGGCGATCTTTTTTGGGCCTAAAACGCGCCGGAAGATTGAGGGCACTCACTAAAGGCATGACGGATTCGGTGGCATGAGACATGGGAGCGTGTCCGATGTCGTGCAATAGGCATCCTAGGCGAAGAGTTTCTTTCAGGCGGCGGTGATCAGCGGAAGTTTTTCCTTTAAACAGGGCTTCAAACACCAGCGAGCCCACGTGCATGACTCCAATCGAGTGGAGGTAGCGGGTGTGAGTGGCCCCTGGAAAAACATATTCAGAAAAACCAAGTTGCTTAATGTTGCGCAGGCGCTGGAAAAAAGGGTGCTCTAAAATTTCTTTTTCTGCATCTTCTATCGGTATCGAGCCATGGACGGGGTC
>JAJTIF010000095.1 GCA_021299675.1 Pseudomonadota bacterium
AGAGGGCTTTATGGAAAAGAAACATACCTACATGGTGGAAAAATACCCGAATCTTTTGAAGTACTTCGCTTCAAAAAATCCAGGCTTTCATTTTGTTTTGATTTCACCGCTCTTGGGAACTTTTCTCTACCAAAGTTTATCGTTAAGTGTTTCTGTGTTCACAGTCATTGGCACCTTATTGGCCGGGGTCCTGTGGTGGTCATTTCTTGAGTACGCCATTCACCGCTGGGGCTATCACACGCACTTTAAGTCACGCTTTCTCAACTACTTCGTGGGCTCCTTTCACCTCTACCACCACTCCCACATGGAAGACCGCCGGGTCTACAACGCGGGCTTCTTGATGGTCTATCTCATGGCGCCCCTGATTCTCTCGCCCTTCTACTTTTTAATTCAGTCGCTGGCGCTTACGAGCCTCTTTGGCCTCGGTGTGATCGGATTTTATTTCTTCTACGAGTGTGTGCATTTTCTTTTGCACTATAAGTCTTATGAGTCAGGCTATTTGAACTGGATCCAGCGCTACCACTTCTATCACCACGAAAAGCGGCCTGATAAAAACTTCGGGAACACCACTGACTTGTGGGATCGTCTGCTGGGAACGCATGACCGCAGATACCGCGAGTACGACCTCTCCCTCAAGGCGAAAAAAACCCTCATCACGCAAGCAGAGGAGAGTCATGGACTCACTCAATCTTGAGCGCTATCAATTCGTCTTCGTGGGTGGCATCTTAGGCGAGATGCTGAAACTCAATTTTGTGGCGTCCTATTTTGAGGATTCGAAAAATATCCTCAAGGACCTAGGAGCTCAGGAAACCTACATCTTCCAGCCGAACTCACTTTTTACCGCTGAGGAAAATAGCCAAGAGTTTGTGAGTTACCTCAATCAGCTCTACAAGTCGAATCAGAAAAAGATTGTCTTGATCTGTCACTCGAAAGGGTGTCTTGAGGCGCTTGCTTCACTGGTGCGGTACCCGGCGATCATGGATCGGATTGTGCAGAAGGTATTCTGTGTGCAGCCACCCTTTAAGGGGTCAGCGCTGACGGAGTTTTATTCTCAGACCTACAAAATTGGATCGAAGCTGTGGCCTGGGTTACGCTCACTGGGCAGAGACTCTGTGCAGGCGATGTTAAAAGAGATTCCTGCGGCTCAGAAAAAAATGATCGAACATAAAATGATTATCGTGAAAGGCGCGAAGCCCGAAAAGATTGCTTGGATCCTTAAGGTCTCCCATAAGAAGCTCGCCAAGCGTGGCGTGGTGTCCGACGGGCTCCTCTCCCTTGATGACCAGGAGTTAGAAGGCTACAATCTCTCCCAGCTGACGATCCCAATGGATCACTCCGACCTCTTTACCTCCAAGGTCATCACGCGGGCCTCGATGCAGTTTAAAACGCAGGTGCTATCGGATCTCATGCTTCTCATCTAACGAGCACAGGATTATTTATGGGGCAGCAAAGCCTAACGATTAAACAGCTCAAGGAAGTGATCCCCTCGGAGTGCTATGAGCTCCGTCCGATGCTGTCGTGGCTGACCTTTTTGAGGACGTATCTTTTGGTTTTCCTCTTTCAGTTTCTCCTCTGGCTTGTGCCCCTGGAATTTGTCTTTGCTCCTCAGCTGGTTGTCTTCATTTTTCTCGCCGGGCTGAGCTTTGTGGGGATCTTCGTATTGGGTCATGACTGTGGCCATTATTCCTTTAGTGAGAAAAAATGGGTGAACGATGTGGTGGGCACACTCTGCCATTTTCCGATCATGAATGGTCTCTTCGCCTGGCGAGCGGCCCATGACTTCCATCACCGGCATACGCAAGTCAGAAAGATGGATCCTGATTGGCCGGAACTGCTAGTGGCGCCGCGGGAATTAGCACCTTGGCATCAGCGTTTAGCAGTGAGACTGGGGGTTGGAACTCCGATCGGGATTTTCGTGGGCTTTTGGGTCGGAATGCTCAAGCGCGCCTTCTTTTTTTTGGCGATCCCGCAGATGCGACTAAATAACGGGAGGGCCCTAGGGGTCTTCGCTCATACAGTCCTCTCGCTTGCACTCTCAATCGCTCTTCTGGTTTTTTACTATGGGCTCTTAGGACAGGAGAAATTTCTGCTGATGTACGTGGCGCCTGCCTTGGTTGGAACGACATTAGGAGCACTCCTCACTTTTCTTCATCACACTCACAAGGGCTCGTTTGTCTGCGACGTGAATCACACTGAGAACTTCCGCACGCAGGTGCTGGGGACCTTTAATGTGCGTTTTCCCGCCTGGATGGAATGGATGTGGTTAGATATCAACATTCATCTCCCACACCATCTCTCAACGAGGATTGCGTGGTACCAGCTTAAGCCGGCGCACCGGGCCCTGAGCCTTGCGTACCCAGGAGTGGTGCAAGATAAGAAATTTTCTTTCGAGATGCTCAGAGAGTGTTGGCGTGTGACAAAATTGGAGAAGATCGAAGAGGGGCTCTACCGGTTGCGGGAGAGATGACCCATCCTTGGGTCGAAAGCTTCATTCATTGAAACAAAGCAATGAGCATACTGAAAGTGGTCATCACGGCCAAGGTGTAAGTGATCAGTGCCGTAAAATTCATAAGATCTCCTTGTAATAGACGCACCCGAGAGAGTTCTAGGGAGAGAATGATTCCCTCGGGCGCGTGAAAGAAAGGCAGGGTTTGGGAGAGTTTGGGTTAGCCTTTCTTGTTATTAAAACTTTTAAGCAGCGGTAAAGGCTGCGGCGAGCATGAGTTCAATTTCTTGGGCCTTTTGAACTTCCGCAAAAGTGAAGTGCAAAACGTTGTCGTGATTTTCAATCAAGCCTGAAACCCAGGTATCAAGTTCGCAATCGGTAAAGGTCGAATCCTTTAAACTTGTTGCAGGCCAGCTACAATCTTCAAAAGTGCAATCAACAAACTTGCAGTTCTTGAAGTGTGAAAAATCAAACTGACATTGAATGAAATTGCATCCTCTAAACACAATTTCTTTAAATTCGCAGGCATAAAACACACAAGAGGAGAAAACCACTGACTGATAAGTGCTTGACTTTACTAGACTGCCTGCGAGGGCCTGGTGGGAAATAGAGAGGGAACTTAACGACTCATCCTGAATCATTTGTAGTTCGCCAAATTGAGTAATTTCGAGTCTTTCTATTACTGTGCGCATGATCTTCTCCCCCGTCTATTGGGTCTTGCGTGTTCCTGACTGCAATCGTACGGCATTTTGCGCGTCGGGTCAACGCAAAAATATTGCTTAATGCAATTATTTTTCAATCCGATAAGGATTGCATGGGGTTAGACTTGCAGTCTGAGGCCCCAACCCTAGGATTATTTATGATTAAGTTTGATAATGATTTTTTAGAGAACTTCTTGGCCATCGTACGCAAGTATATGCAGCTGCGCGGTGGACTCACACAGAAAGATCTCTCGGAAAAAACAGGAGTGGGAATCTCCACGATGTCACGCTTTCTGAATTTGAAAACCGCCAGTGTGGATGAACAACTCGTAGCCAACATCATCGCCACACTCAACATCCCACTCTATGAAGTGATCGACGGCGTGGACGAAGACTCTACTGACGGTTTCAAGCGCTTGGTGCAATTTTATAAAGACCAGCAGGCCGCCAAAGAAGACACTCAGGAAGATGGTCCTGCTCCACAAGAACAGAGCAAACAGAAAACCAACGCTTCTATTAATGTCGGCGGAAAGAAGATGTGCATGCCCTTCGGTGAGCCTGATAAGGGTGGTGTGACCAAGGCCGATCTGAGTCTGAGGGATAAGTTGCAAACGCTTTCACCTCGCCAGAAAACATACATCACAGACTTTCTTGATCTCGACGTGGCTGACCGGGATTTGATTGTGGATCTGGGAGATGCGGTCTTTCGCTACATCCGTAGCCGCGGCATCGACTTTTAAACATGCTCTCTCTTTGCTTGTTGCTATTCACGCAAGTTCTGTGGGCCACACCGGATGACCTTGAGGTCTGGTTTGTGACACCTCCGGGGAATACCCTGCGAATGGATCTTCTGAGACCCGTGCTCCCTCGCACGCAGCTTCTCGCGAGCGCCAGCTGTGAGCAAGTGGGAGACTTTTGTTTGGACTCAAAGACGGGTGCCCTGATGCCTCGCTTGAGCCCACCCGTTCAGGAAGAAGAAGCGATTGAGATTCCCTACCAACCCCTGTTGCAATTACCCTCCGCCTCAAGCCTGGATCGGCAACTGGTGAATTGTGAGCAAAGCAACGCCTTCGATATCTTTTGCGGTAAAGCTCAAGCGGAAGCAGCACAGACCAAACGAAGTGAGCTTGAGATCTGGATGGATATCTCGAGCTCTATGCGCTCGGTGGACGGCACGGAAGAGTGTCATCGAAAGAAGTTCCTCCAAGGGCTGATGGGTCTGTGTGAGAAATCAAAACCCAAGATCATGGGTTTTGATGTGGAGATCAGAGAAATTGGAATCAGCGAGAGTTGCATCAACCGCGGCCTCAATGATGCCAAAAAAATGATGAAGTGGATTGAAGAGTCCAAGGCCAAAAAACTCATCGTCATCACCGACGTCTACGAATACCAGTCAGAGTTCGCCGCCTTCTTGAGTCAGAAGAATGCAAAAATAAAAGGGGACACGGGCTTCTTTCCCGCTGTTCAACTTCTGGATCACCTGACAGCTCTGGCCAAGTGGTGTGAATAAAATTAGCATCACTTCTTATGTGGGATTCACTCATCGCTTGGTCGCAAAAAGAATTTACTCATCTGCCTTGGCGCCAAAGGCGCACCCTCTACGGCACCCTTGTCTCTGAGATCATGTTGCAGCAAACGACCGTTTCCACCGTGCTCAACCACTTTGAGCGCTTCCTCAAGGAGTTCCCTCACCTGAAGTCGCTGGCCCAGGCCAGTGAAGAGGAACTTCTCATCGCTTGGAAAGGCCTGGGTTACTACCGTCGAGCCAAGAATCTCAAGGCCATTGCTGAAACTGTTTTCAAGGATCACGCCTCAGAGATTCCCGAAGACATCGAGCTGCTGATGAAGATTAAAGGCATCGGCCCCTACACCGCGAATGCTCTGGTGGCGATCGGCATGGATAAGCGAGGGCTAGCGGTGGACGCCAATCTCGAGCGTGTGCTCTCCCGCTACTATGGGCTGAAAACCGCGAAGGGTCCTAAACTCCAAAAACAAATCCAACAGCTCTTCTTGGAGAAGAAAATCTGCCATGAGAAAGATGTCTCTTACCGAGCGCTCAACGAAGCGCTGATGGATTTAGGCCGCACAATCTGCCAGGCGAACCGCGTGGCCTGTGAACTCTGTCCTCTGAAAAAGAAATGCGTCGCCTTCAAGGCACATGCTCCGCTGGATTACCCTATGGGCGCGGCACTTGTAAGCGCAGCTAAGGCACAAGACCTAAGCGTGACACTGGTGAGAGTTGTCGTAAAAAAAAAATGATCAGGTGCTCGCGTACCAAAAGCAAAAAGGTGAGTGGCTCGAGGGGCAGTGGGAGCTTCCAACCTTTGTGATTGAAACCAATGATCCGCACTTTAAGCAGTATCCCACCTTCCCGGAAGCGCTTGCGGTGGAGGATCTCCCCTTGGTGAAGACCGGCATCACGAAGTACAATCTTGAAAATCGCATCCTCGAGATGGATAACAAAACTTTCAAGTCTCTCCAGAGCGAGCGAGACTTCATGTGGAAGACGATCCATGAGCGCGAGTCCAACTTCTCTACGGCCACCCTGAAGTGCCTTAAAAAAATAAAACTTCTCTAGGGTCTCTGGGAGATGCGTCTGATTCTTTCGGGGGTGAGTTTGACCCAGGCTTCGTGCGTGATTGCTCGCAGAGCTCCGGCTTCGCGATCAGTCATGGAGAGATACTGGCAGGCGTGGCGCGTTTCGATCTGGAGGAACTTCATGAAGTTTTCTGGATTGCTTGAGTAGTATCCAGTGCGCGTGGCTGATGCGACTCGTGTCGGCATGAAAGTAAAGGTCGACCAGTTCACCCCAAAAATCATGATACGCAAAACATTCATCGTTGTTCCGCGCCGATCCTGACGTGAGTAGCGCTCGTCTTGCCACTCATTGTGGCGGATGAGGTCATCGATGTATTCCACTTCAGCATGGGCCAAGCGTGCTTTTACCTGTTGATACTTTAGGCAAGAAGAGAGGCTCGCCCAAGACGGAAGACTGAAACTGGCAATAAGGAGAAGGGTAAGGTAGTTCATTATTGTTGCTTGAAGCGGACTTCAAGTTCCTTCGTGATGTGAGCTTTGATTTTTGAATGGCTCCAGAGTTTGGGGTAATGAGCGCAGAGATTGCCGTTATCGAGTTCTTGTTGCAGCACCAGCACTACATCTTCACGGGTGATCGCTTCCGAGACGTTTTTCTTAAGAGATTTTATAAACCGATTCATCTGTTTGGATTCTTCTTCCAGGAGTTCCACGGTTTTGGTGGAGGCTCCGGTAGACATGTTGCCCCACAGGTTCAAGGGGAGACCAGTGATCATGGTGGCGAGAGTCACCGGCAGTTGACCCGTGACCATTCCGGTGAGAGATCCATAGACATAGAGGTTAAAGCCGTACTCGACGGCCCTTTGGCGTTTTTCGATTTCCTTGGCAGATTTGAGACGATAGGCCTGCTCGCAGGGAGGCGTCTGGGAGACTTCTGCGTGAGCGGTGAGGGCCGTGAAGAGAAAGAGTCCGCAGAGAGTCACAAGCATTAGTTTTTTCATAAAAAGTCCCTTTCTTAGAAGGGTAAGGGAGAAAGGCCTCTGGCTGTGGAGATCCGGTAAATATTACAGGCCTGAGCCCCTTAGAGGATGTCCGTAAAGCTCTTCTTCGCTTTCTGGAGGCTTCGAACCTTCTCCTTCAGCTCGCTGAGCTTTGCCTCAGGGATAAGGGTCTGACCTGGATGGTTGATGACACCCAGCTGATACATCGCCAGAGAGATGGTTTCAGTGAGAAGCTTCTGGGAGCGATAGGTGCGGGCCTGGGCTCGGCTGATCTGGGCGACCACCTCCGCGCTGGCTTCTGCACTCAGCACTGCTGTTATGCCTAGGCGTTGGTAGTCGTTGAGTTTTTGTGAGGAGAAATTTTTATCGACGATCACGATCGGAATGGGGAGCTTGAGCTGCGCGAGGTCGCGCACGAGATTGAACTTCGTGTGGTCGTAGCATCCCGCCTCGAGAATAATGACGTCCGGCTGGTCTCCCCGTAGGTTCATCATCGCTCTCGTGAGAGATTTAAAACTTTTGGTAAGGAAGTGTTGTGAACGAAGCTCTTTGACGAGTTTGAGTACTTGCGCATGATCCGGGTCGATAATGTAGGCCAGCAAATCAGCTTCGTAAGCGGCAGGATGGCTCAGGTCGTGGTAGGTTCCTCTGTAGAGTGAGGGTTCACTTTGTACTTTGGGAGTAGAAGGTGTTGTGACTGAAAACTCTTCACTTCTCTGAGACTGAGCCGTAGATCCAGACCAGTGATCAAAGGCAAAGATAGTATCGCCTTGGTGCAGAGTTTTGTTCGCGTGATCGAGGAAGGCCAGAACGTGATCCAGCCCACCATCCGGCAAGGTACCGATCTTTGTCCAATCAGCGATGGTGTCTTCAATTTGGTGAAACCCATGGGAGAGATTGGGGAATTCAAACATGGAGCAGCCACCTTTGGCAGAATGCAAGTGGCGCATGATTAGTTTGAGCTCAGGGGATTGCCCATCGAGTTCGCTCTTCTCAAGATTGAGTAGAGTAGAGATACAGCTATCGATCATCTCTTCAATTTCAGCGACGAACTCGTCGTGGAGAGCCGTTTTCATGCTAGTCTTCCTGGTGGTCAGTGATTACCGTGCCGTCGATCTGCTCACGGAAATGACTAAGCATTTTAATGATGTGTTGATTGGTGACTTTTGGTGCACGCGTCAGTTGGTGGTTCCACTTGAGCATTTCATTAATAATTTTAATATTGAAGTCGTCATTAACTTCCTTGTAGGCCATGTCCCAGTCCGTAAAGATGCGAGTCCCTCCCTCGATGACGGCGATGTCCGTCACATTGGAGTGGCGCGGGTCCTGTTTAATCTTTTCGTAGAGTGCTTTTACCTTTTCTTTATCCCCCTCAAGTAGCTGGATAAAGATCTCGGAGCGGAAGAGAAGGATGCCACTGATGGCTTGGCTTGAATTAAAAACCCGAGCCTTGTTTAATATTTTTTTTATTTCATCTTTGCCGAAAAATTTTGGATTCACAGTGCTTGCGTAGATGATTTGATACATAGATGAGTTTCTCCTATGGAGAACATTCGACAGGTTCTCAAAGAGATTGTAGTTAAGTTTTCTGCAAGAAGGGTGGTGTTCAAGCGACGTTGAAGATTACCGGTGATTGTTAAGAGATCTTAAAAAAGCCGAGAAAAGGGATAAGCCGGATTCTGTTTTCGATCATCATTCCTCTAGGCCCAAAGTTACCCGTGGGCTCCAGCACTCTACCCGTGAACATCGGCCAAGCAGGCCTCAGGCGTTCACCTATGTGAGCTTGCACCTCGTAGAGTTTACCTGGTTTCACTACAGCATTACCTGTACATACTTTCTGTTGCACTTGTCCTCACCTCGCGATGGACGGGCATTACCCGCTACGATGCTTTGTGGTGTCCGGACTTTCCTCCCGGGGTTGCCCCCCAGCGATGATCCCCTTTTCTCGGCAAGGCGTTTATAGCGTCAAATTTTAAGAGGGACAAGATCTTAGTTCTCGGTTTAGGTCCTGCTTCCGCTGACGACTTGATAAGGTAGGAAGATTCTTGAGCAGCCCGCGCAGGCCTTGAGTTTGAGTTGCTGGTCGATCTCCGACTGCACCTCGAGGGAGAGTTTATAGCGGCAGAGGGCACATTTCCCCTCCAGGATCTTAGTGAAGTTCCCGAGGCTTAGATTCTTGGCCTGAACCCGCTCTAGCATCCCCTGCCAGTCACTTGGAAAACTCGCAAAAAGCAGTTCGCGACGGGTAGCGAGGTGGTGAAGCTTGCGGTCCAGGTCTTGGATGGATTCGTTGGATTCTTGAGTGATCTCAGCCACTGTTTTCTCAAAACCGACTAAGAATGTTTTCTTTTCTTCGAGGAGTTCTTCGATTTTCTGCTGCTCTATCAGGACCCCTAGGGCTTTTTCTTCAACCTCTTGTTTTGAGGCTTCAGCCAGCCTCTGAGACAAGACACGATCAAATTCCGCGAGCTCACGATCTAGATCCCTGAGGCGCTCCTTGAGTGTTTGCGCTTGCTCTTGTGCAGTGTGAAGTTCAGATTGGCGATTCTTTAGTCGATCAATTAGATCACTCTTTTGCTTCTTTAATGAATCATTCTCTCGACAAAGAGAGTCGTATTCTTTGAGTTGAAAAAAAACAGCTACATTATCCATAGAATTCCTTAATATCTTCCGATACAGACTATAACTATGAATTCAAAATTAACAGCACTCAAGCAACTAGAACTCATGAACGCACTCGAGAAAGCTCGGGAGCCGCGGCTGTTTTCTGTCATCGACCTCAAAGTAAAAAACATGCTGCCTCAGTGGCTGCAGTTTTCCCCTGATGTGTTCTGGCTCAATCATCCCGAGGAACAAAAGAACCTTGAGGTTTTCGAACAGATCACTTCATTTTTTCTCAAGCAAGGCATCCAGCGCGGACATATGATCGCAGGCATTGGTGGGGGAGCCACCACCGATATGGCCGGCTTCGTCGCGGCCTGTATTCATCGCGGTGTGAAGTGGATAAGTGTCCCTACGACCCTGATGGGGATGGTGGACGCAGGCTTCGGCGGAAAGACCGGAGTCAACACGAACCATGGCAAGAATCTGATCGGTGCCTTTCACATGCCGGAAGACGTTTGGATCTGCACAGATTTCCTTAAAACAATGAGTCGCATGGAGATCCTCTCTGGTCGCGGTGAGGTTCTCAAGTACGCGCTCCTCTCGTCTGACATTCATGAATTGGTGATGAATACGAAGACCCCCATGGAAGAGATCATCATGGCCTGTGCCAGTTTCAAGATGAAGCTCACTGCGGAAGATTTTAGAGAAAGTGGATCGCGGGCGTATCTCAACCTTGGCCACACTCTCGGGCATGCCTTCGAACACACACTCAAGATCCCACACGGAATCGCTGTGACGATGGGAATCAAGTATCTTTTGAAGGCCATGAAGCTAGACGCTGCGGTTGAAAGCTTTGAAGAAATTTTTAAGTCCCTCCAGCTCGATTCAGAGAAAGTAGACCTCTCAAACTATGAACGCTTTGATAAAAATGCCTTCTGGTCGGCGCTCAATCACGATAAGAAAAAAACCGGCGATGGCTTAAAGCTCGTCCTGGTCGATAGCGTCGGGAATCCCCGCTTCGAGGTTCTGCCGGTGGCAAAGCTTCGAACACTCGTTGAGGCCCTCAGTGACTTTAAAACTTAAGCCCCAGACCCTCGCAAAAGAACTCACCCTCCCCACATCAAAGTCTTATGCCAATCGCCTATTGATTGTGGCGGCCCGCTTAGGTGGCGCTCGAAAGGTTTTAAACCTTCCGGCGAGTGATGATGTAACATTTCTTCTAAATTCTTTTCAGAGCATGGGCCTCAAGCTGGAGGTGAAGAATTCGGTTACAACGTTTCTTAACTCCTTCCCTGAATGCGAAGGGGGAGACCCTGATCCCGTGGTCTTACACGTCGGCGAAGGGGGAACCACCGCTCGATTTCTTCTTTCGCTCTTATCTCTGGGAAAAAAAAGATACCTGCTCCACATGGAAGGGCGGCTTTCTCAAAGGCCTTGGGAAGGACTCATTCAAGCTCTGCGTTCAGCGGGTGCCAAGATTGAGTGGGAGGATGCGCACCAGCTGAGCATTCAGGGACCGGTGCAGCCGCAAAAACTTCCTCGTCAAATTTCCTGTAAAGACACCACTCAGTTCATCACCTCGCTGCAGCTAAGTTTTTTTCCAGAGGGCCTGACTTTCACTCCACTGGATATGGAATCCTCTGAGGCGTACTGGCAGATGACGCTTAATTGTGCCAAGGATTTTCAGGAACGATCTGTGCCTCAAGACTGGAGCAGCGCCTCTTATCCTTTGGTGCTCGCGGCGATCCAGGGAGATCACGTCCTCTTTCGAGATCTCCACCCTGATCGATTGCAAGCGGATTGTCTTATCTTTGATCTACTCAAAGAGCGAGGAGCGATTGAGGAGCGACAAGAAGGAGTTGTGGTGACTCGTCTCAAATCCCTGCAGCCTCTGCAGGTCGACGGCTCCAAGTGCCTCGACCTGATCCCCACACTCGTTGTACTGGCACTGAAGCTCGAGGGAACTTCAGTCATCACCCATGTGAAAGGTCTGATCGCTAAAGAGTCTAATCGCCTCGAAGAGATCCACCGCTTGGTGAAAAAACTGGGTGCGAATATTTCTATTGAAGAGGAGCATATCTTAAAGGTTCATGGACCCTATCACACGCAAGCCCTGGAGCTTGATCCCGTGGCTGATCACCGGATGGTGATGATGGCGGCACTTCTTCTTTTGACCAACGAAGGCGGGAGTGTAACGAATGAGCAAGCAGTGTCTAAATCGTTTCCTAACTTCTTTGACATAGTGGCCCCTACTCGAAAGTAAGGGCCACCACATTTGTTACTCGTGAACGTGGATAACTGTTTCCCATGAATTGATCGTGCCCGTAGCCTTGAGGCCTGTCGCTTTTGAAATCGCAGGTACCATGAGGCTGTTGCCACGGATGATGTTTCTGCCAGCCGCTTCGCGAGCGATCACATAGTTCCCTTGAGCAGAGCCCTTACCTGATTCCATCACGAGCTCTCTGATCTTCTTTGAATCAGCCAGCGTCGTTCTTACGCACCCACCAGAAGCCCGGGTCCCGAGCTTGGCGTAGTTTGTGGTTCCTGTGGCATGGATCGCAATCCCACCGATGAAGAACACAGCATTTGGCATCGGAGCGTTCCAGGTATAGGACAAGTAGTCCGTGTACATTTTTGTTGGACGGTAGAAGCCAACCGGTGTCGTTGACACGTAGGTTCTGCCAGACGTTGAAACCACGCGCTCTTCCTTACCGGTCGAGACCTTGATCTTCATGACTTCCACGCCGTTTTCAAAAAGTTTCAGAGTCTGCGCTTCTGCTCCGGCTTTCGCTTTATTGATCACGATCACCACGCGGTTATCAGAGATCACTTGGTTGAGGCTAGATCCTGCGGCTTTATCGGCGCCGTTGACATTGGCATTCACCAGTGGCTGAAGATCATCTTCAGCTGTCATCCCGAGAGCCTCTGCCATGTCGTCGGTAAAGGGCTGACGGATTTCGAAGTCCGCGAAGGCAAGGCCGCTGATGCTCATAGCAAAAATAACTGATAATAACTTTTTCATTTAATACTCCCTTTTAGAGTTGGATCGTTTCCATTAGTGTTTCAGAGGTAGTTCCGTCTTCGAGAATAAGTTTTACGCCGATTACTGGTTGGCCCTCGAGCACGGGCCACTGAGCTCCCAGGTCTAGACCTGAACTCGTGGTGAGCGAGATGCCTTGCATGTTGGGCACTCCGAGAAAGCGCGCCAAAAGTTTTCTTTTAAGAGTCAACTCATGAACAATGGTTGTGACCATGGCGCCATCGAACTCGACGCTACTTTGGTTTCGATTATGGCGAGTCACTTTGTAGGCTGCGGTGAGCTCACCGCGCCCCTGGGCAAGATCAGAGAACATTTTCGCTCTTTGCACAAAGTTTTGAACCAATTCGCCAATGTTGAGGATCTGGGCAACGAGAGTTCCCACCGTTTTTGTTTCACTCGCATCGATCTCTGTGCCATCAAGTCTCCAGGCACCTAGCGCATTTTTTCTCTCGGGATCAACCAGGATCCAGTAGGGAGTCACAAGGTTATCAGTGCGAGAAGCGACCTGATAGGCTACAAAGTTTTCTGTCGTTTTCACGCTGCGGATAAACACAAAGCGGGCTGTTTCGTTAGAGATCCCCAAATCTCTCATGACACTTTCTGGAAAAGTGGTCGTCACTCTAAGACCAATAGCGTTTCTGGTGGTGTTCGGTGTTCCGATGAATGACAAGTCCGTCACCTTGCGGTCACTGCCCGGAACGAAAAGCTCCCAAAGAGTGGCAATACTATAAGCTGTTGCTGTGGGGTAGGTATAGTTGATGCGAGCGAGGAATGCTTCTTTAAAAGAGTGGCCTGTCGCAAAGGGGTTTTTCGCAATGTCTTGAATCGCGCTAATGATCATGTGGTCATACTCTTCTTTATCAGACACACGGGAGCGGCCCATCCAGAGAGCAGCTGCAAAGCGCTCACCCATGTCGTGCACATCGAGTCCTGGCTCATAAACTTTAGGTTTGTTGGATGAGTCGACAAGTGAGTCCGAGTCGCGCAGGGCTTTCCCTCGGAGCATAACGAGACCAACCTTAGCGTTTTCCATGAGAATGTTCGCCATGTAGTCAGCAAAACCTTCATTAAAACCATTGATCTCAGGGTTAATGGCGTGAGGAAAGAGAGCATTAAAAAGAGAGTGGCCAGCTTCGTGAGCGATCACCGAGGGATCAAAGCCCGAGCGGTTGATCTTTCCACCAAGCAAAGCGGCGAGGGGATTGGCACTGGCCGGGAGAAATGAGAGAGAGCCATCCGCAGGGTTGAAAAATGCATTGTTACGCATTTTTTTGCTCGTCCCGGGATCCCGTACGGTTCTGTTGGTGGTGACTTTCACCCGTTGTGAGGGGAGCAGGTTAAAGCGCTCCTTGGTCATTTTATAGAACTGGCCTAGCCAGTAATACACGGTTTGTTGCTCGAGCGCGTCTTTGCCAGAGCGGGCATCACTTTGCGAGCAGTCTTTGAAGCAAACGATGAAGTCTTCTTCTTGATAAAATGATTTAGGGAAAAGACTCTCGAAGGCTGTGGTCGGACGGTTGATACGAAGGCTCTTCTGGAGGCTTTCGGGGACATCATCACTGCGTACGCGCTTCCAGACTTCTTGCTCTTGAGCGAGGGCGTAGTTATCCACAATCTTGATATTCACGTCGGCGATGGCCGTGAGGCTTGCCGAGAGAATAAAGCTCGTAGCTAAAAAAGCGGATTTAAAACGCATAGAAGCCCTCAAAAATGGTTTGTCACCCCGATTCTAAACGGATTCGGGGTGGCAAGATGAGAGCTTGTAAAACTTACAGGGGATTAGAACTTGGCGACGAGACTGGTGACCGTGATGTAATCGTAGTTCTTGAGTCCTGGTGCCGCTGGTAAGTTATCGTAAAGTCCTTTATAGGCCACCTTGAGCGAGAACATCGAGCTGAGAATGGCGGTCATGGAGCCTTCTCCCGTTAGCATCCAGTCACTTCCAGCTGTGAAGTTAGGTAGGTACTCAAGCCAGAATTTCCACTGTAGGGTCGCTGATTGTTTTTTGTTCCACTCCGCATAGGTGCGCGCCTTTTGCTGATAGACGTTTTCCGCTTTGTAGCGATCTTCTGCCGTGTATCGATAGGTGAGTTCCATGAAAAAATCTTGGTTGTCTTCTTTCATGAAGAAGTACTTTCCACCTAAGTCAGTGTTGTACCGAGCCTTCACATCTTGGAATCTATTGCCTTCGATGGTCTCACCAGTGACAGCAGAGAAGCGATCAGTGAGGGCGAATTCGTACTTCCCGTTCGTGTCCCAGTTACGAGCGGAGAGAGCGCCGGTGTTTTCACCGTAGGTATAGTGACCACCAAAAAGGAGGGTGGAGCGGCCTTCGAATTCATATTTATTTTTCGTCGCGGTGTTGATGGTTTGGAGATCTGTGTTTCCGCCGGCGGCGATGATCGCGAGTTCAGATTCATGGGTCAGTTTGGCAAAGACCGGCAAGGAAAAGAGGGCGAGGGCAGCGATCAGCAGTTTCATTTATATCCTCCAAAAGTGGTCAGTCTTTAATCTAAGTACTTTAAAAGATTCAAAAGCTGATTGCCCATGAGAATGTCGAAGAAAAAGCTAAAACATTAAAATAACATAGGTTATGTAAAAATATTTTAATCAGACCGATAATAACTCTACCAAGGAGTCTTAATGAATTTGATTAAAACGGCAGTGGCTATCGCTCTCTTTGTAACAACTATTACTATCGATAAACACATCACCACAAACAACGACGGTCAGCTGGTCTCTTCCTGGAATGTGTCACTCCACATGAACTGGGGTAGGGCTAATTCTTTAGAAATGTACTAAAATATTTTGTTAAGTTTCTTTTTTCTTTTCGCATTTAAGGCGTTTTCTGCGGAGGGGTACTCGTGTCTCGGGTACCCTAAGACCTATTCGGCTGAGATTTCTCAACACTTCTATGCCATCAAGGACGCCCTGCCTTCAGACGATTCGAAGTCTTCTCTCTACCGTGACTTCATCCAGCACCAAAATGTGCACACCTTTCCGAATATGCATATCTTTCAGCCGGAGAAGAGTATCCTCCATGGCAGTTATGATCTGAAGAAGATGGACATCAAGATCATCAAAGAAGAAGAAATTGAGATGCCCTATGCTCTCTACCTGGAATCACTTGTTGCTCCTAAATTTTTCTCCCCGTCCGTTCAAATTTATTTAAAGAAGATCGAGGAGCTCAAAGCAAAGATAAAATCTATGAAAGTGCTAAAAGTGAGTTACGAATTGAGGACTGTCCTTGCTCTTTGTCAGAAGACCACAACTCCGATCAGCACCCTTAAACTCCCGCAGCCCTTAGATCCCTGGCTCACCTATTTTCTAGTCGACCCGAAGCTCAAGGTTGAAAGAGAGCTTCCCTACTTAGGTCGGTTGAAAGTGAATCCATGCACCACCAGACCCATGATTGATCCTGATCGAGGGGAGGGATTCTGGGGTATGTGGTATTTTTGGAACCCCTTCCAAAAAAATGAAACTACCGAGAGCCCTTATGATTGCAC
>JAJTIF010000274.1 GCA_021299675.1 Pseudomonadota bacterium
GCTGACGAGTTTTTATGTTTACGGTGGCATGGGCGGCGGAAAAAACTCGAAACCCCGTTTGTATGAGCCGGGCAATCTGGTCAAAGTGCATGTGCGCGCGAACCAATCAGGCCACACTTCACAAGACAGTTTAAAGATGGTCAATGAAGGCAGTGTCCTGTGGCAGGGAAAAAATATTCGGCACCACCCGCAGGCTTTTGCGCTTGCTTGTCTCTATCTTGAAATCACTCTCAAAACGGCATTGCCTCATCATGACGATGATGTCGTGGGCGAGCACCAGGGACTCTTCAATGCTCTCTCAAATGGGCTCTTCTACCTTGACCAAGCGGTGGGTGAGGGGGAGTGGAGTTGGACCAATCATTTTTCTCTTTTTATGGGCAAATTCCTTCACTACCTTGGCATCCTTCCGGATGAGAATGAATGTGTGTTCTGTGGCTCGGAGCTCGAGGCAGAAAATTTTATTCCTCTGATCGTCGATCAGGGTGGATACAGCTGCCAGAGTTGTTACCAGCAATCGGGAATTCAGGTAAAAATGACACCCGTTCGACATAACCTCACACAGTCAGTGCGCACACGGTTTCAAGACTGGAGAGCGATCCAAGGAGTAAGCAGAGAAACCTGTCAGCAGCTGATTGAGTTTTGGGGCTACCACTACCAAGTGAAGCTGCCGGATCTCACGTCCTATCGTTTACTCGGCTAAAGATTGAGCAAACTCCAGAAGCGTCTTAAAAAACGGATACTCCTTGGTTTGACTCAGAGAGTTCTCCCGCACCAGAGCGCCTTGAATGGAGGCTTTTATCCCGCACTCTGCGTCAATAAGCTTGTCCCCTACCATCCATGATTTTTTAGGATCGATTTTATCTTTTTTCATGAACTCTAAAATGAGCTGTGGAGAGGGTTTACGGCAGGAGCAGTTTTCATCGGGGGCATGAGGGCATATGCCCCAGCCGGAAAAAGCGGGCAGACCCTGGGAGACGAGATCTTGATCTATCAATCGGTGAATCTCTTCCACCGTCTTAAGAGTAAAGTAACCGCGTCCAACACCGGATTGGTTGGTGATGATGTAGAGCTTGTAGCCCTTCTGGATCATCAGCCTCAAAGCACTCAGGGTGTCGGGGTAGTACTCGATGTCGCTGGGTGAAGCAAGATAGTTTTTATCCCAGATGATGGTTCCATCGCGGTCGAGGAAAATTGCTTTGGTGGTTTTGTTTGTCATGCTTCAACCCAAAGTTTAAGATGTCACAATGCTAGCAGTTATAAAATTAATGCTCCCATACATTCGCCCTTTTTGGAAGCAAGCAATCCTGGCGGCTATCCTGGCTTTGCCTTTGGCGGCGATCAAGGCCTATGAGGCTTATCTGGTGCGCGATATCTTCGATAAGGGCTTCGCCGCGACGGCCACACGAGAAGACGCCTTCTACCTCGCCGGGCTCTTAATGGTGCTAGCGATCATTAATTATCCGATGCGCTTCTTTCACTACTATGGCCTGCGGATGGTGGTGGATAAGTGCACGTGCCTCATGCGCTCGCAGCTTTTCCAAAAACTGCAAACCATTCCAGCCTCTTATTTTTCAACCTCGAAGCAGGGCCAGTTGGTTTCGATCTTCATGAACGACACCAACATCTTTGCCGAGTCCTTCAAGAATGCGCTGGAGGTGATCCGGGAACCCATCACGGCACTGGCATTGTTGGGTGTGGCTTTTTACCACGACTGGCAACTCTCTCTCATCATTATTTTTGTTTCCCCACTCTTTGCGATCATCCTCAATCGCTTCGGCCGGCGCATTCACAAATATGTCGATCTGGCCCAAAACGACATCGGTGACATGACTCACAACGTGAGTGAGTCGCTGGCGGGTCAGCGGATCGCTAAGGCCTTCGGCCTTCAGTCCTATTTGATTAATCGCTTCGATTTTTTACAAAATAAATTCCTCTCCCACCGCACACTCTCAAACTCTGCGGAAGAGCACTCACATCCGGCGGTGGAACTTATCGGCTCATTTGCTTTTGCCGGAGTCATCATCTTTGCTCAGCACCGCATCTCGACCGGTGCCTTGACGACTGGTGGCTTTATCAGCTTCATTGCGGCGCTGGCGATGTTCATGGATCCAGTTAGAAAATTCTCCAAAGCGTCGGCTCGACTGAATCAAGCAAAAGCCGCTTCCGGGCGTATCCAAACGCTGCTCAATCTTCCTGAAGAGGTGGATCAAGGCCAGCATCTCCAGGCTGGGTTTCTGAACTCGATCGAATTTAAAAATGTCACTTTCTCCTATGGCGAAGGCGATGTTTTGAAAGACTTTAATTTGAAAATTAACAAAGGTGAAAAAATCGGACTGGTGGGGCTTTCGGGCTCCGGTAAGTCGACGCTGATTAGCCTTTTGCTTCGCATGTACCCGGTCACCAAAGGCGAGATCCTGATTGATGGAGTGAATCTCAATGACTGGAAGATGACGGGCGTGCGCCAGCTCTTCGCTCTCGTGAGCCAAGACGTCTTTCTCTTCAACGATACCATCCGCGAGAACCTCGTCACTGGCGAAAAATTTAGCGACGAGGAGATCCGCCACGCGCTCGAAGTGGCGTATGCTAAAGACTTCATCACTGAGCTTCCCCAGGGTCTGGAGACGCAGCTAGGAGATCGTGGCGTGAGACTTTCTGGTGGTCAGGGTCAGCGAGTCACGATTGCCCGCGCCTTTCTCAAGAATCGCGACATCTTGCTCTTTGATGAGGCCACCAGTGCACTCGACAATGAGTCAGAGAAGATTGTGCAAGCGGCCTTGGAGCGTGTGGCAGGGCACAAGACAGTTATCGCTGTGGCGCACAGGCTTTCAACCCTAAAAAATTACGATCGCATCATCGTGATGAAAGAGGGTCGTAAAGTCGAAGAGGGAACACACGAGCAACTGATCGGTCAAAGTGGAGAGTACTCCAAGCTTTACGCCCTCTCACAGCACGATTAAAAATTCTGATAAATCTTAAAGCGCCCTTTCTTTGGATATGGTAAAAAGTATTCAAATTTTTACTTCTCTAGGAGTGCCGCGTGTCAGAAGAAAACCTACAATCCATGAGTGATCTAGTCAGCCTTTGTAAGCACAGAGGTTTCATTTTTCAATCCTCAGAAATCTACGGCGGCTTGGGCTCATGCTGGGACATGGGTCCCCTGGGAGTAGAGCTTAAAAATAACATCAAGAACGCGTGGTGGAGATCCATGACTTTCCGGGATGACGTCGACGGCGTAGATGCCTCGATTCTCATGCACCCAATGGTATGGAAGGCTTCGGGCCACGTGGACAATTTCACGGATCCACTCGTCGACTGTAAAGCCTGTAAAGGGCGCTTTCGTGCGGATCAGATTGATCTTAAGGCGGGATGTCCTACGTGTGGTGCCAAGGACTCATTCACTGAGCCTCGTAACTTCAACTTAATGTTCACCACCCACATGGGCCCCGTGAAAGAGTCGGCGGCAGAGATCTATCTGCGCCCAGAAACGGCACAGGGGATTTTCGTGAACTTCCTCAACGTGCAATCAACCATGAGACGTAAGTTGCCTTTCGGCATTGCTCAGATCGGGAAAGCTTTTAGAAATGAAATCACTCCCGGTAACTTTATTTTCCGCATGCGTGAGTTCGAACAAATGGAGATGCAATACTTCATTAAGCCGGGCACTCAGGCTGAAGCCATGGAGCAGTGGAAACAGATCCGCTGGGACTGGCATTTGATGATGGGACTTCGGAAAGAAAAACTGCGCTTCCACAAGCACGAGCAGCTGGCTCACTACGCCGATGCCGCTTTCGACATTGAGTACGAGTTTGCTCACGGCTGGGGAGAGATGGAAGGTATCCACTCGCGCACGGACTTCGATCTCAAGCAGCACATGGAGTACTCGAAGAAAAACCTCATGTACGTCGATCAGCTCGACGGCAATAAAAAATTCATTCCCTACGTCCTTGAGACCTCGGTCGGTGCCGACCGCTGCTTGCTGGCGATCCTCTCGGATGCTTACCGGATGGAAAACAAAGGTGACGCGGAAAAAGAACGCACTGTCATGCGCTTCAAGCCAACGCTCGCGCCGATCAAAGCGGCTATCATGCCCTTGATGAAAAAGCCGGATCTGGAATCTGTGGGAGAGAAGCTGTTGCGTGAACTTCAGAAAGATTACAAGTGTGACTACGACACGGCAGGCTCGATCGGTAAACGCTACCGTCGCCAAGACGAGACGGGAACTCCCGCCTGTATCACCGTTGACTTCGACACGCTCACCGATCATGCGGTCACGATCCGTGACCGCGATACCATGGTTCAAGAGCGCGTGGCCCTTGATAAGGTTAAGCAGTACTTGCAAACCAAGTTCCACCTCTAAGAAGCGAGAATAGTTATGGCACACAAATGGGTTTATAAGTTTTCAGCTAGTACTACTGATGGCAATAAAGACATGAAGCCACTCTTGGGCGGCAAGGGCGCTAACCTCGCCGAGATGTGTGCTCTGAAACTTCCCGTTCCTCCGGGCTTCACGGTATCGACCGAAGCATGTCTGGCTTTTTATCAAAACGATAAAAAGATTCCAGTGGAGATTATCTCGCAGATCGAAGAAGCTCTCAAATGGGTTGAAAATCTCACGGGCAAAAAATTCGGTGACCCAGCCAACCCGCTGCTTTTTTCCGTCAGATCGGGCGCTCGGGCCAGTATGCCTGGAATGATGGATACAGTGTTGAACCTCGGAACCAATGATAAGACTGTTCTCGGTATGGCGAAGCTTACGGGCAACCCGCGCTTTGCCTGGGATGCCTACCGCCGCTTTATTCAGATGTATTCAAACGTGGTCCTCGGAGTGAAGGGAGGAATCCTTGAAGCTCAACTCGAAGATCTCAAAGAAGCTCGTGGTGTACACGAAGACACCAAACTCACCGCCCAGGATTTACAGGAGCTGGTTGAAGTTTATAAAGATGTGCTCCTGACTGAGCACGGATTGAAGTTTCCTCAAGATCCGATGGAGCAACTCTGGGGGGCGGTCGCCGCTGTCTTTAACTCCTGGTACAACCCGCGCGCTCAAAAATACCGCGAGATGAACAACGTCCCTCACGACTGGGGCACTGCTGTGAACATTCAGTCGATGGTGTTTGGAAACCTCGGTGATGACTGTGCGACGGGAGTGTGTTTTACCCGTGATCCCTCGACTGGGGATAAAAAGTTTTTTGGTGAATATCTCATCAATGCTCAAGGCGAAGACGTGGTCGCAGGGATCCGGACTCCTTGGCCCATCAATGTGGCTTCAACCAATGATCAGAACAAACAATTTAAAACCCTCGAAGCGGCTATGCCGGCGGCGTATACGGAGCTCGTTAAAACGTATCAGCTGCTCGAGCACCACTACAAAGACATGCAGGACATCGAGTTCACCATCGAAGGTGGGCGCTTCTTCATTCTGCAGACCAGAAATGCCAAGCGTACGGTAGCTGCCGCTCTTCGTGTGGCCGTTGATCAAATGCACGAGGGACTCATTTCAAAGAAAGAAGCCCTCCTGCGTGTGCAGCCCGATGACCTCAATCATCTCCTGCACCCCCGCCTCGATCCGAAAGCAAAAAAGATTTTACTCGCCACAGGTCTTCCTGCATCTCCAGGAGCCGCCTCAGGCTTCATGGTCTTCACTTCCAAGGAAGCCGAAGAGTGGGCGAAGGGTGGAAAAAAAGTAGTGCTCGTGCGCACGGAAACCTCACCGGAAGATATCGGTGGCATGGCAGCGGCGACAGGCATTCTCACCGCTCGTGGCGGCATGACCTCTCACGCCGCAGTCGTGGCGCGCGGAATGGGCAAGCCTTGTGTGGCTGGCTGTTCGGCGCTCACGATCGATGAAAAAATGAAAACCCTGAGTGTGAAAGGGAAAACCTTCAAAGAAGGTGACCACATCACGTTTGATGGCGCCACCGGTGAAGTCTATGAAGGCGAGGTGCCGACTGTGGAGGCACAAATTTCATCTGCGTTTGCGGAGTTCATGAGCTGGGCCGACGAAGCCCGCAGACTCAAGGTTCGCACCAACGCTGATACACCTCATGACACCAAAGTCGCGCTCGAGTTTGGAGCCGAAGGCATTGGCCTCTGTCGCACGGAGCACATGTTCTTTGCTCCCGAACGGATCCTTGCCGTCAGAGAGATGATTTTTGCGGAAACGCTCGATGAGAGAAAGAAAGCCCTCGTGAAACTGCTGCCTTTCCAGCGAGAAGACTTCTACGGCATCTTCAAAGCACTTAAAGGTCTGCCGGCCAATATCCGTTTGCTGGATCCGCCCTTGCATGAGTTCTTGCCTCACCAAGAGCACGAAGTGAAAGAGCTTGCGGATGTTCTGGGTGTGAGTGAAAAACGAGTGCTCGAGAGAAATAATCATCTCCATGAGTTTAACCCCATGCTCGGACACCGTGGTGTGCGTCTGGCCGTCACCTATCCAGAGATTTATCAGATGCAGGTGCGAGCGATCATTGAGGCAGGTATTCAATGTGAGGCTGAAGGGATTCAGACCTCGGCGGAGATTATGATTCCTCTGACCAGTGAGCTCAAAGAGTACGCCCTGATCAAAAAAGAGTGCATCGAAGAGATCGAGCGCGTCTTCCAAGAGAAGGGTAAAAAAATTAAATACAAGATCGGCACCATGCTGGAGCTGCCTCGGGCGTGCATTATGGCCCGCGAGATTGCGACTCAAGCCGAGTTCTTCTCTTTTGGCACCAACGATCTGACTCAAACGACATTCGGACTATCTCGCGATGATGCGGGTAAGTTTCTCCCGACCTACACCATGAAAGGCCTCTATCCACAGGATCCTTTCGTCACGATCGACCAAGCTGGCGTGGGCTTTCTCATGAAGCACGCGGTGAGTGAAGGAAAGCTTGGGAATCCTAAAATTTACTCTGGCATCTGCGGTGAGCACGGCGGAGAGCCGCGCTCGGTAGAATTCTGTCACCAAATTGGACTCGAGTATGTCTCTTGTTCTCCCTTCCGCGTCCCAATCGCTCGCCTCGCGGCGGCGCAGGCTGCACTCAAGGGATGAGCAGCGTTCAGAAACTGATTGATCTTCACCGCCCGCACTTTTTGCATCTCGATGCTTTGAGTGTGGGGGTGATTGATTTCCAAAAGCTCAGCTTTAACGTTTACGGGGATACTCATCTTTTTTTTGATCTCGCCAGTGTTTCCAAAGTGCTCGGCAACGGGGCTATTTTTCTCAAGCACCCGGAGATTATCGATCAAGACCTGAGACTACTCTTGGAGCATAGGGCAGGACTTCCCGCTTGGGGGCTCTTAAAGAAATCTGATTGGAAAAAACAAATTCAATCATACTCAATCAAAGAAAGTGAAACTCTCTATTCCGACTACTCAGCCATGCGCGTGAGTCTCGAGGTAGAAAAAAAACTTTCCAAAAAAATCCCTGAGCTCCTAAGAGACTGGTGGGATAAGAATCTCTATTTTTGGCAGGATCTCCCTCAGAGCGCTGAGGCACCCATCTCGGGTCAGCGAGGATTTGATTTCATCACCCATGAGGTGCACGACCCGAACGCTTTCAATCTTCAAGAGTGGACGGCGCACGCAGGTCTCTTTGGGACTGCGGAGAGTGTGTGTAAGACGCTGCTGAATTTTCAAGAGAAGGGAAAGCTGATTGAGAAAATGATGGGTGCTTGGAATGATCA
>JAJTIF010000226.1 GCA_021299675.1 Pseudomonadota bacterium
GCTGTTCAATGCGCTTTTCGAATTTACCCTTGCTCACACGACTTACATAGATGCCAGGGACATGGATGAAGTTCGGGTCCAGCTCACCAGGTTGAACGATCTCTTCGACCTCCGCCACGGTAATGCCTCCGGCCTGAGCGATCATGGGATTAAAATTCATGGCCGTTTTTCTAAAGATGAGGTTTCCGTAGGTGTCAGCCTTCCAGGCCCGCACTAGCGAGAAATGAGGCTTAGGGTAGGCATGCTCTAGAATATAGGAGCGCCCGTTGATGACTTTGACGTCTTTGCCTTCGCCAATGAGTGTGCCAAATCCTGTGGCGGTGAAAAACGCTGGGATGCCCGCACCGGTGGCACGGATCTTTTCCGCGAGACTGCCTTGTGGCGTGAGCTCCAGTTCGAGCTCTCCTGACAGAACTTGCTTTTCAAAGAGAGCGTTCTCTCCCACGTAGCTTGAGATCATTTTCTTGATTTGTTTTTTCTCTAAGAGGAGCCCCAGACCAAAGCCATCAACGCCGGCGTTGTTGGAGATGCACGTGAGACCTTTCTGTCCGTGCTCGTAGATCCACTTGATCAGACCTTCGGGGATGCCACAGAGGCCAAAGCCTCCAACCATCAAAAGCATATTGTCATTGAGACCTTTCATGGCTTCGTCATAGCTTGTGACGACTTTATTGAAACCTTGCATATTCACTCCTTAAGTAGAGTAAACTTAACATGACACCCATTAAAGCGAGAACCGAAAATGAGTGGGTTGCGCAGAGTTAAAGATTGATTTTTTTTGATGCTGCGCTCAGGTAGAGCGCAGTACAAGTAGACTAGAAATCCGTGATCTCTTCGACCATCTCAGGGTAGTCGATGAAAGGATTGCGCGTCAGTTGGATTGAGGCAATTTTGTCATGGCGCTCTTCTTCCTCTGAGTCTACTGGGTCTTGAGCATGCCATTCACGGAGAACTTTCTCTTCCTCAGCCGTAATGGCGAGATCGTACTTCACAGAGAAATAGAAGAGTGAGCGTGCCACGTTGCCTTTGTGCTGAGCTGGCGGCGTGAAAACGATGTTACGGCCGTGGTGAATCTGACTCGTGTTGCAGAGAGGCTGATCAGAGTTTGTTGAAGGAGCTTCACCGAAAATGTGATTCCCACGGATGCTGTTGGCTTGAGATTCCGTCGGATAGAGGTGGTGAAGATCAGTCTTTTGCATGTCTTTATTGATGCGTGCATTAAAGCGGCTTTGCGGCCAGGTGTGCTCAACGTTGATCTGATCATGGCGAGCAGCTAAATCACGCACGTTGGTGAAGTAGAATTTCTTCATGCAATAGACGTCTTCCACAAATTTGCCAGCGCGGTCATTTTCCGTATGAAGCTGATCGAAGAGGACGATACGAGCTTCAGAGTAGCTCATGGTTTTGTGACGGTAACACTCGCCACTGTTTTCACACACGGCGATGACATCTGGTTTGTTAGGTCTGAAAGTATGGATCATATTAAGGACACGAGCGGTGTCAGACTTAAGAGCGGGATTATTTTTTACTTTGAAATCGGAGCCGTAGTAGCTCAAGGTTCCTTGGGCGAGACGCTGATTCGGATTAATGGCCCATGCTTGAAGAGTGACAAGAGCAAGAATTACAAAGCGCAACATATAAGAAGTCCTTATCTTAAGTTAAAATTACTATATGAAGGCAGAGGCCCCTTGTCATGCTTTTTTTCGAGCTCACAAAATCTTAACAAAATCAATCAATTGGATGCATCTAGTCGGCCATAAAGCATAACTTTCTCTAATGCATTACTTAAAGCCAAGCTAATAGGTAGACGCTCTTGCAGCATCTCCGGATGGATGGAAATAAGACGCGTAGACCAGTCGCTCATCATGGCCGGTTGAAGCTCATGAACATCGAGAGAAGAGTGCTCTGGGTAAGTGGCTTTCAACTCTTTGCAGATGGAGAGTTCTTTGGCGTGAGTCTTGGTGTAGAAGCCGGCGACTCCAAAGAGTCGGCACAGACTGGGGCGAGTGGCGTATTGAGTGCATTGGCCGAGTTTTCCGCCATGGTCCTGATACATGATACAGGTTTCAGGGTTTTCGCTTTGAATCCGATCATAAATTTCTTCAGCTCTCCCTTGATCAAAGAGTGCAAGGGCCATGGGGATCATCTCCATGGTGGTGGCCTCTACGGTGGGTGTTTTACAGCAATACCCACAGCCTGTGGGGCAACCCAAGCCTGAGCGCTTTTGGGTTTCCGCAAACGCCACTCCCATCTCTGCATAGAGGGCCATGAGGTCGTGACTAAAGGAGCGCAGGTTCATCCTCATATTCTGCCTTAACATTCTTGACTTCGATAAGTGGGGAAAGCATAAAGGGCCATGAGTTTTTTCTTCTGCCTCACCAATCCCGGTCTTGAAGCATCCTTGAAGCTAGAGATGAGTAAACGCTTTCCTCACTGGAAGCTCTCTTTCTCTGCGCCTGGCTTTATTACCTTTAAAGGCGAAGGAAAATTCCCGGACCGTCCTTATCTGGCCCGCTACTGGGGCGAGGTTTTGGGTAAGGGAGTGTTAGAAGGTGGGGAGGTCCTGCGCCTTGAGAAAGGCGGTGAGTGGACAGTGAAGATTCACACACCCAGGCCCTTTTGGTTTGATGCCCCCGAGGCGGTGTTGCCCGAAGAGTCTCCCTCAAGAGCGTGGCTAAAAATTGAAGAAGCCATCCGGCTCTTTGATCTCTCTGTCATGACAGGAGATGTGGCGATGGAGGTGGGAGCATCGCCAGGTGGAGCGGTGATGAATCTCTTAGATCGAGGACTGATCGTCAAAGGGGTTGATCCGGCGCTGATGGATCCGCGCGTGTTAAAGCACCCGAATTTTACGCATCTGAAAAAACCCTTTCAAGAACTCACGCCCGAAGAAACCAGTGGCGTCGACTGGTGGCTGTCGGATTTAAACCTCGCTCCTGGTTCTGTGCTTTCACATTTAGGTAGGATCCTGCGTAGTGTGGACACGAAACCTCGAGGCCTGATTCTCACATTAAAGCTCGCCAAGCCGGAAGTGGCGGCCGAGATCGCGCAGCACGAATCACGGGTCCAAGAATGGGGTTATCGCACCTGTGTGCGTCTCTTGCCCTCACACCACAAAGAAGTTCTGCTCTTAGCGATTAAGTGATCACACACTCAGCATGAAGCCTTGCGGGAAAAACTGTCCATGAGGGTCGTGGACTTTTTTAAGTTCCTTAAACACCCCTCGCTGAACGTCTGTGATGAAACTCTTGAAGCAATTCTGTTTCAAAAGCCCGATGCCATGCTCGGCGAAAGGGGAGCCTTTCCATTCATACACTCTTTGGTAGAGCTGTTCGAATTCTTTTTGGCAAAGAGCCGTGTCAGAGGGAGAGGGCATGAAATTGAAATGCAGGTGTGCATCTCCGAAGTGTCCAAATAGATTGTAGCGTACGCCA
>JAJTIF010000082.1 GCA_021299675.1 Pseudomonadota bacterium
CGCGCCTGATCCGCTCGGCCGTGACCCCGGCCCTGGAGAACGTCGTTCTCTGGCACGAGCGCGACATCAGCCATTCCAGCGTCGAGCGGGCCATCGCCCCGGACACCACCATCCACCTGGACTTCGCCCTGCGCCGGCTGGCCGGGGTGGTCGAGCGGCTGGTCGTCTATCCCGACAACATGATGCGCAACCTCGACCGGCTTGGCGGGCTGGTGCACTCCCAAAGGGTGCTGCTGGCCCTGACCCAGAAGGGCATGTCCCGCGAGGCGGCCTACTCGGCCGTCCAGACCAACGCCATGAAGGTCTGGCGGGGCGAAGGCGACTTCCTGGGTTTCCTGAAGTCGGATGCGGAGATCCGGCCGCACCTTTCGGACGCGGAACTCGCCGAGCTGTTTGACCTCGGCTACCACTTCAAGGCCGTGGATACGGTGTTCGCCCGGGTGTTCGGGGCCTGATCCGGCAGGCTGAAGGGCCAGCGACATGTCCAAACCCGCTGATGCCGATGCGGCTCCACCTGCATGTCCGGCGTCGCTATCGCTCTGACCCTCGTCTTCTGCCTCTGATCGAATAACTTCTGAGCTTAGGTCATTCATCCTCAACTGCGCTGAAGTTGATCGCGACGAGACGACCGCCGTTCTCTACGAACTGAAGCCCGCGTAGTTCCAAAACCAACCGGATAGCGCGCAAATTGTTATGGTGCGGCGTGCGGGCACCTCGCTCGAAATCAGCTACCGTCTGGGCAGAGACCCCTGCAGCATCAGCAAGCTCGCGCTGCGTCATCATGAGGAATGCGCGGGAGGCCCGGCATACTCCCGGAGTCATATAAAATACCTGATGTTTGATTTTTTCATTGACCTGCAGTTGGCCTCTGGTTAGCTACTGAGACCCGAGAATCAGTTCAGATAGATAGCCCATGAGCAATCAATTTTCGACACCAACCCCGGACACTACGCTGACCGCCATCGAGTCGTTCTCAGGCGCCGGCGGTATGACGCTCGGTCTCTTGAATGCAGGTTATGACGTCAGAGTGGCGTTTGACAGTAATCCAGCTGCCATCATGTCGCATAACGCAAATATTGATAACCGTGGCCATGTCCTAGACGCAATGGCCGTGACGGGCGAGCAGCTTCTAAAGTTGGCAGGATTAGGAGACAGACGTCTCGACCTGTTCAGTGGTGGGCCGCCATGCCAGGGCTTCTCCAAGCAGCGGCGCGGCGCACACCTCCTTAGTGACCCGCGAAACTCCCTCGTCTTGGAGTATGCACGGCTGGTCGACGAGTTGAAGCCCAGAGCGTTCCTTTTCGAGAACGTAGAGATATTCGGGCAAAAGCGTGGCGGTGACCTGATCGGGGAAGTCAGGGAACGGCTCAGCGACTATCAGATTTATTCGTATTTCGTCTGCTCTTCGGACTTCGGGCTCGCACAGCGCAGAGGGCGCTTTCTCATGATTGGCATCCATGCCGATGAGGGTAGACAGCCGCCACTACTCGAGTTGACGTCACAGCAGAAAACCATCCGCGATGTTATTGGACATCTGCCAAGCCCGCCTTTGGATGGAACCGAGCATCCGACTATCCCCAACCACATTCGCTGCAGGATTTCGCAAGCGAATGAAGACCGCTTCTCTCACGTTCCCCCCGGCGGCGGTTGGCAGGACATCCCATGGGAACTCCGCATCCCGTGCCATAAGGTTGCCGACATTTCGTCTGGAGGATGGCCAGACGTGTACGGACGCCTAGAGTGGGATGGCCAGTGCCCGACGCTCACCGCTGGGTTCGATAGCTTCACTAGAGGGCGGTATGGGCATCCACAAGAGAACCGTGCGCTCACCCTTCGTGAAGGCGCTCTTCTTCAGGGCTTTCCTGAACGGTTCCGCTTCTATGGAACCCGCCATGACGTTCGCTTGCAGATCGGAAACGCCGTCGCTCCTCCAGTCGCGCAAGCTGCTGGGGAGGCAATCAGGCGGGTCCTGCAGAAGGAGAACCGGATACCAGATCGGGTACAGCAACCTGAAGAGACCCAGGCAAGTCGGGCTCAGCTTGAGCTGGCGCTCTGAATGTCAAGCAACCCTAGGACATCGCAGAATAAATGCCCCACGGATTTTACCGGAATCACGCGCTGCATGTCCGCCGCGTCGTATCTTTGCGGTATGTCGCAGTAGTAGAGCCCAGCCACAGGGGCCAAGTATTTCTGGAAAAGCTTCACCGTGCCGGGGACGCAAACTTGCTTCACGGATCGAGTATTCTCGTCTAGCTGCGTCTCGCTGATGCACACGAGTAGCGATTGGAAGACGCCCGCTCCAAAGGCGGAGTCCAGTATGCGTTGGTGCGCGAATGGCTGGACGATCCGCTCCCTCGTTGTGATCTTGAGTGGGATCACGACGCCAAGGGCGCTCGCTGGCGTGGCCCTAATCACCAAGTCCGTCGAGACGCTACCGCGATCATCTCCGTCTGCTGCCGCCTCGCTCATCTCTTCGCTCTCTCGGTCGCCAGGGCTGGCATCGTCAGCATCCACCAAGGCGGCGAGCGGGATATGCTTCGAGAAGGAAGCTTTCGGCAGCATCTGTTGAAGCAGTGAAGCCATCAGGATCTCGAAGACCGTTCCAGGGGTCTTGCGGCTGCCGCGCTGCCACAGGTCGAAACAACAGGCCACAGCCATCACCGCGGTATAAACGACGCTATTGGCGAGAGTGATCTCTGCGTCTCCCCAATCTTTAGGTCCGCTCTTCAGCTTGGAACACAAGGTCGCATAATTCTTGGAGAAGAGGGCCGGGTCCGCCAAGTAAATGCTCGACCGAACAGGCCTTGACACTGAAGTCCCACTACCAAAAACGTGGTAAGCGACAGAAGGACGTCCTGAGAAATCTCCGTAGTGGGCGTAGCTGGCTTCTTTGGCCAATTTGGCATGCGCCAAAAAGACCAAGTCCCGTGCCTGGTCGTGGTGCGGCAGCAGTTTGTTGTATCTCGCGGCCGCAGCCTTGAGTGTCGCTTTCAGTTGATCCATGTGCCTTCGAGTCACCGGTAATTGGCGATAACGCATCCAGCACCAGCAGGAGTCAACGGCCGATCAGTTTGCTTAATGGCCCACTAGTTCTGCCGTGAGAGGTGTCGCAGACGATTTATGTCGCGCATTTGCCCGGCGGCCAAATCGAACAGGAACTCGCGATGCCACCCCGTGCCCCCTCAGTGACCCACCAAAAGAGGAGCATAGACTCTGGAAACATTTCATCGCCCCCGGCGCCTCTGCCTGTCCGTCAGCCAGAAAAGATCACCCAAGACTGGCTCCACTGGTCAACAGTGAACCATA
>JAJTIF010000165.1 GCA_021299675.1 Pseudomonadota bacterium
AAAATAAGTTTCTGTGCCTGCACGGAGCCCGAGGAGTAGATGCAGAGTTGATACCCAAGTCTAGCCCATTTCTGCCAAGCGGGTAGAACGTCTGGGTAAAGGTGGCCCTTGAAATCTCCAGCGGCATAACCTTGCTGCCAGATCTCTCCTTGAATCTCTTTGAGCGCACCGTGCTTGCGGTCCGTTTTAATCCAGCTCACAAGGGCCTCAGTGCACATCTCGTGAGTCGCTGTGATGTTTTGTTCTTCCTTGAGAGTTTTTCGCACAATCTCCAGGGCCTGATGCTGAGGGTGGCGGCGGACAAAGTCCTGCATCCGTTCTAGTGAATAGGGGAAGAGGACTTTGTGGACAAAGTTGATATCCGTTGTCGTGCCTTCGATGTCAAAGAGCAGGGTTTTCATGGGAGGTATTTTTTCTCCACACCTGAGTCGGTGTAACGGGCAACCCAGCCTTCTTTGGTTTGAAACACGCGGATGGCTTTCACGCGGTACTTCGGAGCCAGGTCAAACCAGTGCTTGTAACCTTTGGGGACTGAAATGAAGTCTCCCTTTACACAGTGAAGAGAAAACACCTGGTCGAGATGAAAGAAAAATTCACCTTCACCATCCACAAAAAAGCGTACTTCGTCTTCGTCGTGGGTGTGCTCTTTGAGAAATTTCTGTCGCAGCTCTTCGATGTTAGGCGTGTCTTTATGCACATTGATCACATCGGCGTTGGTATAGCCGTGGCGGGCCATGTAGAGGCTCAACGCATGCTGGTACGCCTCAAGGATAGTTTCCTGATCGTCGTGGTCATTAAGCGGCTTGGCCGCTTCCCACCGCTCGAAAATAATTCCTCTCTCGTTCATAAATTTTTTGATGAGTTGAACATCACCGATGACTTCTTTGCGGTCGAGAAGCTTGAGAGTGGCCATGCTTATTTCTCCAGTTTTTTGAGTTCAAATAAGAATTCAAAGGTTTCGATGTGGCGTTTCGCTTCGAACACGTTTCTGCCCCAGGTGTAAAGGCCATGGCCTGCGATCAAAAAGCCCATGGGGCCATAAGCCCAGTGGTACTCCATCTCGTTCATCAGCGTTTCCATGTCTTGGTGATTGTAGACGATAGGAAGTGTCACAGTGGTGAGGTGAGTGTCGATGCCAGCGAGACCTTTGAGGAGCTCCCAGCCGTTGAAATGGATCGCCTTCTCAATGGCAAATTTCTGACTCAACCAAGTGCCGAGTACGGAGTGCGTATGGAGCACACAGTTGATCTCGGGAAAGCGCGCATAGATGGAAGTGTGGATCATCGTTTCAGCTGAGGACTTCACCCCCGGCTTTTGAAACTCCGGATAGATCTCGCCTTTAGAATTAATGTGAATGAGATCATCCAGCTTAAACTGTGACTTATCGACACCGGATCGTGAAATCAGGAAGCGGTCATTTTGCAAGCGTAGTGAGTAGTTGGTGGAGGTCGCCGGAGACCAGCCTTTGAGAGAAAAAAACTTGATGGCTTCAAGTATTTCCTGGGCTTCTTTTTGTTGATCGAAACTAAGTCCTTCAAGCATCTTTTTCTCCTCTGGGATGTGAGGTTTTAACTCAAAGAAATTCCATCGTTAAGAGAGATTTTGCCAATAAGGAATATTTATTTGAGATGTTAGTTTAAAATAGCCATTTGCGCATGGCGCGTTTTTGTCATTGCCCCTATGTTTGGGGTAGGCTGGAGCATAGTTTCTATTCTGAAAACAGGGCATGTACATGAAAAATCCTTTGATTGGATCTAACTTTCAGCAATCTCAACCTGAGAGTTTCGTTCATCTTCATCTGCACACGCAGTATTCCTTATTGGATGGTGCTCTTCGACTCGATGACCTCTTCAAAAAAGCCAAGGAGCAGGGGATCCCTGCCATCGCTTCTACTGACCACGGAAACATGTTTGGCGCCATCGATTTTTATACTCGCGCCATCAAAGCTGGCATTAAACCGATCCTCGGTTCAGAAATCTATTTCACACCAGGCTCACGCTTTGACCGCAGGCCTCCAAAAAATTCCAAGACTCTCGACTCGCAAGACGAGACAGAGGGTAAGCACCAGATTCACCACCTCATCCTTTTGTGTAAAAACCTCAAGGGCTATCAAAACCTCTGTAAGCTTTTGACCAAAGCCTACCAGGAAGGCTTTTACTACAAGCCACGCGCCGATGTGGATCTCCTAAGAGAGTATTCGGAAGGGTTGATCGCGACCTCTGCCTGCCTCAAGGGAGAGGTGGGATTTAATCTTTTCACCGGTCAGGACGAGAAGGCCTATCAAGCGGCATTGAAGTTCCAAGAAATCTACGGCAAGGATTTTTACCTCGAGATCCAGGAGAACGGAATCCCCGAGCAGGTTGAAGTGAATCGTAAGGTGGTCGAGTTTGCCCAGAAGCACAACATCCCCTTAGTGGCGACCAATGACTGCCACTACCTCGAGCGTGACGATGCGTCTGCGCAAGAAGTTCTGATGTGTATCCAAACCGGAAAAACTTTTGAGGATGAAAAGCGCATGCGGCTCACGACCTCGGAGTTCTACTTCAAGTCTCCTGAAGAAATGCGTAAGGCTTTCCACTATATTCCTGAAGCCTGTGACAATACTCTGAAGATCGCAGATGAGTGTAACCTCGAGATCCGCTGGGAAGACGAGAAAGGAAAGCAGATCTATCATCTGCCCACTTTCCAGATCGACACCGGCGAGAGTGAAGAAGATTTCTTCGCTCGGGAAGCTCTCGAGGGCTTGAACAACCGCTTTGCCGGTCCGCACTTTAAGCATCTGATCGTCAAAGATAACTGGGAAAGCGAACTCAAGCCCGTTTACATGGCCCGTTTGACAGAAGAGGTGGGCCTGATCAAGCAGATGGGATTCACCGGCTACTTCTTGATCGTTTCGGACTTCATCCGCTGGGCGAAAGCCAAGGACATCCCCGTGGGCCCTGGCCGCGGCTCGGGTGCCGGCTCATTGGTCGCTTATGCTCTCGACATCACCAATATTGATCCGATTCCTTATAACCTTCTCTTCGAGCGTTTCATTAACCCGGAACGTATCTCCATGCCCGACTTCGACGTCGATTTCTGTCAAGACCGTCGCCAAGAGGTGATCGAGTACGTGACAAAAAAATATGGTGAAGAACGGGTTGGACAAATCATCACCTTCGGAAAACTCCAAGCGAAAGCCGTCATCCGCGACGTCTCTCGGGTCTTTGCGCTGCCTTACTCAGAGGCTGATGCGCTGGCGAAATTGATTCCGGATGAGCTGGGGATCGAGCTGCAAGAGGCGATCGATAAAGAACCTAAGCTCAAGGAACTTGAAGATAACGATCCTAAGATTCGTCGGATCTTACACATTTCGAAAAAACTCGAGGGTCTCTACCGTCACGCTTCTATTCATGCGGCGGGAGTGATCATCACCAATGAACCTCTTGTCTCCTACTGTCCGCTCTACAAGGGCCGCGAGGGGGAGCAGGTTGTTCAATTTGATAAAGATTTTTCTGAAAAAATTGGTCTAGTGAAGTTTGATTTCTTGGGACTGAAAACTTTGACTGTGATCGATAATGCCGTGAAGTTTATCCGTCGCGACCATGACCCAAAATTCAATATCGAAGACATCGACATGACCGATCAAGCGGTCTTCCGCCTCATCGGTGAGGGCGATACGACTGGTGTGTTCCAGCTTGAATCCTCTGGGATGAAAGATCTGTGTAAACGCATTAAGCCCGACTCGATCGATGACATCACCGCCATCAACGCTCTTTATCGCCCGGGTCCTATGGAATCAGGGATGCATGATGAGTTTGTAGAGATTAAGCACGGACGCAAACCGGAGACCTACACCTTCGAGGAGCTGCGGCCTGTTCTCAAAGACACCTACGGCATCATCGTTTACCAAGAGCAGGTGATGAACATTGCTCGTACCGTAGCAGGATTCAGCCTTGGCCAAGCGGATATGCTTCGCCGAGCGATGGGGAAGAAGAAACCTGAAGAGATGGAGAAGTACAAAAAGATTTTCATGGAAGGAGCCATTCAGCGGGGCTTTGATGAAGAAAAGAGTGCCTACCTCTTTGGTCTGATGGAGAAGTTCGCCGCCTACGGCTTCAACAAGTCTCACGCCGTGGCTTACGCCGTTATTGCTTACCAGACGGCATTCCTGAAGCACTACTACCCAGCAGCCTTCTTCGCGGCACTTCTGGGAACTGAAATCTCGAATAAAGATAAAGTCACCATGTACGCGCAAGACGCTCGCGAGCACGACATCGAGATCCTCCCGCCAGATGTGAACGAGTCCCTGTGGCTCTTCAACGTGATTGGCAGCACCATCCGTTTCGGTATGGGGGCGATCAAAAACGTCGGTGAAGGAGCTGTCCAAGCGATCATCAAAGAGCGCCTCGATAATGGCCCCATCAAAGGGCTGATTGATTTCTGTGAGCGCGTAGATATGAAGGCCGTCAATTCGCGAGTGATGGAGTCTTTGATTAAAGTCGGTGCTTTCGATAATTGCGACTCCTACAACCGCAAGACCTTGCTCGAGAATCTCGAAACCATCACGGCCCATGGGACGACCAAACAGGAAGAGCGGAGCATGGGTCAGACGAACCTCTTCGATATGGGGGGAGCAGCCACAAGCGCTGAGACCGCGCAGTCCCTGCAGATCCATGAGTCCGCCGAGTTCTCGGAGAAAGAAAAACTCTCGCTCGAAGCTGAACTCTTAGGGATTTACATTTCTGGTCATCCTCTCGACCGCTACAAAGATCTGCTCACGAAACTCACCAGCATGACAATCCACGACGTGCATTCTCTGCCCGTGGTGCCTAAGCCTGAGGGCTTTAATCCCCGCGGCCAGCAGGAAGATCCGAGCCGCAGACCCATGGTCTTGGGTGGCATGATTAACACCGTAAAGAACATCATCACCAAGAAAGGTGACAAGATGGCCTTCATGAACCTCGAGGATCTTTCGGGCAAGATTGAATGCCTGCTCTTTCCCCGCGTGTACGCAGAAGTCTTCGAGATGCTCACCGTGGATGAGCCGGTCCTAATCACGGGGCACGTGAATCTTTCAGAGGATCCGAAGAAGTTTTTGGTCGAAAAGATCAGTCTGCTCAAAGATGCCTCTGACGATCGCGTCACGGCAGTGCGCGTGAGTTTACCTAAGGAGCGCTTGAATCCGCACTCTCTTTCTCGAGTCCGCCAAATTCTTTTAAGCTACCGCGGCTCGGTACCGATTCATTTTATTTTTGAACTGAATGATGGGAAGGCTCGACTGCCGCTAGATGAAAATTTCTTAGTGGCTCCTTCTCCCCAGATGGCAGCTAAAATCAATGAACTCCTGCAGCACAATTCCGTGAGCTTTATTGTCGATGGAAAAGTGGAAGAGGTTCGTTCATGAGGCTTTTTCTTCTAGGGTTTTTCTTTTCTCTTAATCTGTGGGCGCAGTCGGTGACAGTTATTTATCAGGGCCAGCCCGAGCAAACCGAGCCAGAGCTTCGCAGTGTTGTGTATAAGATGGCGATTCAAAAGCTGATTAAAGAGCAAATGGCTGCGCAGAATTTAGATCTGGTTGCCTATGAAACAGCCTTCGAGAAGAAGTTTTCAACCTGGTTTGCAGGGATCGAAGCGAAACGGCGCGTGGAGTGGAAAGATAAGCCAGACCTAGAGGCACTTGTGGCCCAAGAGAAGCTTACGAGCCGGGAGAGTTTTGCGGGCCTAGAAAAATTGCTTAAACGCACGACCATAAAAAAATTTGCTGCCCATCCAGTGGAACTTAACAAGTGGGAGATGGTGTTAGAGGCAGAGGTTGACTCACGTCTGTTGTCCTTGCATCACCAGAGAATGCTGGAAGATAACAAGTCTTTTCGAAAACTTTTTGTGCGCGTGCAGATGGACACCCAAAATTTCACTTGGACGGATCTACAACTGAAAGACGCCAGTGACTTCACCTCTGTCGTAGAAGCTGAGTGGCTCAAGTGGTTTGAAGCCAATGCTCCCGCCGACGTAGAGGAAGTCGTTCTCTGTGATGCCACCTGCCGCCTCTCGCTTGAGGCTTGGGAAGTGCAAGATGAGAAAAGCATGAAGAGTTTCGTCTCACCTGAACTCGTGGGGAGTTTGCTTTTGACCGTAAATCTCAACGTGGAAAAAGATCTGATCCGCTCAAACGCGAGCGATACGAAGATGAACCACTCCGGCGGTGTGATCCTGCATGATCTTAATACCAAACGTGTACTCTTTTGGGCTGATCTGCCGAAAGAGACTCAGGTGATAAAGACTTCGGAGCAAAAGAGCTTCAACTCCCTTTTGGCTTCGTATGTTTACAAGTACCCTCTCTCGCAACTTTTAGATGCGAAAAACCAAGTGGCCCGCTCGGTCTCTCTCACGAATTCCATGACTGTTAAAGTGATGGGTGCCAGCCACCTTGGGCAGGTGATGCAGTTTCTCAATTGGATGAGAGTGAAGGGGGCTGGGATCCAGGCGCAAGGCAAGCTTGATTCTTTTAGTCAGAATGAGGCGAAGATTCTTTTTTTCTTCCGTGGGTCGGAAAATAAATTCAAGGCTTTAGTGTCAGGCTCTTCCGAGTTAGAATCAGAGTTAGGTCGCCCTCTTACTGTCACGGAGCTGGGCCCGGAGTTAATCATCACTCTGGGAGAAAAGCAGAAGCAATAATTTTTATCGGGCGACGAGAGAGGATATCTCCATGGTCGCCCGCTTCCTTGTGTTATTTTTAGTTTTTCTTGTCGCCTGTGCTGGACCCATCAGTCGTCGTACGGCGCTTGATCCCAATCGTGTGAATCCCAATCGTCCGCAAAACGTGAAAGACTTTAATCCGCTTCGAAAAAAAGTCGCGCTCCTTGGGTTTTTTAATGAAGCTCCCTTTGGCGGCGAAGATCTAGCGATTCAAGCCACCGAAGAATTCCGTCGTGAACTCTCTAAGTCCCGTGACTATCTCATCGATCCAGCAGCGGCACAGATCTTTGGATCTTCAAAAGATATTTACTCGGGCGGCGGTGTGAAGCTGGCGCAGTTGACTCGCAAAGCGAAGATGGCCGGAGTGAATCTGGTCGTTTTTGGCCGCATCACTGAAGCCCGCATCCGCCAGGCCTCTGATGAAATTGGTTTCGTCCGTAAGACCAAAGCTCTGGCAGAAACGAAAGTCGAAATTAAAGTGTTTGATGTCATCAGCTCCAAAGAGCTGGTCTCGGAGCTGGTGGAAGGTGTCGTGAACGATGACAATTACCGCTTCTACATCACGGAAGAAGAAGAGAATCTCGCTTACCGACAAGATCTCCTACGCTACTCCACGAGAGTCGCCGTGAGAAAATTCCTACCGCGTCTGGTACAGATGGGAGGCAAGCTCGACTGGACTGGTCGCGTGGCAAAGATCATCGGCAACAAAATTTATCTCAACTCCGGCCGCGACAGTGGTCTCAACATCGGTGACATCCTTAAAGTGATTACTGAAGGACAGGACATTTTTGACCCGGAAACAGGCGCGCTCATCGGTATTTCTAAAGGGGATGTCAAAGGCACAT
>JAJTIF010000061.1 GCA_021299675.1 Pseudomonadota bacterium
GGTTCAAAGCCAAGTGCAAAAAAAAGGGAGGCCAAAGCCCCCCTCTCTTTAAAAGCAATACTGCTAAATAAATTACGCTTCTGCGTTTGCTGCAGCTGCTTCAGCTTCGGCGTCAGCCTTAGCTTTAGCTTCAGCCTCAGCTTTCGCTTTCTTCTTGTCAGCGTTTCTTTTCGCCGCTTCTGCAGCTTCTTTCTTCAGCTCTTCAGCCTGAACTGGATCGATGGTGATCTTGAGTTTGAAGTGAGCGACAACGTCGTTGCCGAAAAGACGAGCTTTACAGTCGTAAGTGCCCACTGACTTCACTGAACCTTCGATGGTGATCAAACGACGCTCAACGTGAACGCCTTTGCTTTCGAGTTCTTTTGAAACATCAACAGTTGTGACTGAACCGAAAAGTTTTCCGTTCTGGCCAACTTTCTTGATCATTTCAATTGTAATGCCATCGATCTTCTTTTTGATGGCTTGAGCGTCAGCTTGCTCTGCCTGGATTTTCTTGGCGAGAGCTTTTTGACGATCTTTAAGCACGTTTTCGTTCTTTGCATCAGCCACGAGTGCAAATTTTCTGGGAAGTAGGAAATTGCGAGCGAAGCCTTCAGCGACGCTGACGATCTGACCGATGTTACCGAGATTCTTCACTTTCTCGATGAGAATAACTTTCATAAAAGCTCCTTAATTTGAAACCTGTTTTTTTAATTTATTGTTAAAATCAAACCACGTATCGAAGAGCCCAAGCAGGGCCAGCAGCCACGGCACAAAGAACACGATCATCATCACGATAAGTGTTCTAAAAAAACCGAGGATACCAAAGTGATTCAATGCACTTAAAAATATGCCAAAACCCTGGAAGAAATAAAACACAGCAATCATTCGCAAGAGAGTCATCCCAGCAAAATCCCCGTAAGGAATTTTATCAGCGACCAGCACGAGAACAAAACCTGCGATCACAAAGTAGACACCCCATAGAGGCATCTTGAAGTCCAGCAAACTGCGCTCGTCATACTTGTGATCGAGAGAAGGCTCAAGGAGTCTTCGCGCTTTGAGAGCGAGGTACGAGTTCACCCAGAGAACGAAGAAAATCCCCATGATAAAATACCCGGGAAAGGTCTTCAGCGTCTGAGTCGCAAGTTCGCCGGCTGGCTGAGCGAGCCCCATCTCATCTAAACCTTGCTGAAGGGTGCCCTCTTTCTGGGCAAGCTTAAGCTGATCCTGGATGCGAGTGATCTCGTTGGTGACAACGGCATGCAAATCTAATTTCTGCGTTTTGAGAGTGATCCCAACACTGGCCACAATGATGGCAATGAGACTTAAGCCTGCAAAAAGTAGAGAGCGCACCGGCGCCCAATCTTTCTTCAGGATCTCAGCAATCAGGAGTCCAACGAAGGAGAGCAGCAGGTATGAACCCGCGCCCGTAAAATCACCTTTCATCAGAGTCAGGCCAAGGACGATACACATACTGAAGCCTAACAACGCCACAGCATAGCCCTTCAAGCGCCCATAAAGGATCGTAGCAATCGCTACGGGAAAGGGCGTAAAGACAGCCATGAGGTAACTTAGGCACAAGACGACACTCGATGCTCCGAGGAGCAATAAGCGCGACAGGCTTAAGCGTGGTGGTTGAAGGACGTCAGACATCGTTAGTCCTAGCGAGCAATGTCGTTAGAGACGTAGCTCAAAAGACCCATCATACGGCCACGCTTGATAGCGTCACACGCGCGACGTTGGTACTTTGGAGTAAGTCCAGTGATACGAGCTGGAGAAATCTTTCCAAACTCATTCACAAGCCATGCATAAGACTTTGGGTCTTTCCAGTCTGGGCCTTGCTTCTTCGCTGAGAAGTAGCAAGACTTTCTCTTAGAGTGCATGCGCTTTTCTTTGTCGCCTTCTTCGCCCATCATCATCCCTTCGTCACCGTCGGCAGAAGCCGCAGCAGCTTGAGTGTGGTTCGGGTTTCTGTAGCCCTTAAGAATAGCTTCTTGTTTTGCATCGTCACCGAGCTTTACGATCATGAAGCGAACAACGGCTTCATTGATGCGCATTTTACGCTCGATCTCTGCGTTGGTTGAGCCTTGTGACTTGTACATCACGTAGAAGAAATTACCTTTCTTCAGGCCCGACTCGTAAGGCTGAGCAAAGCTCTTTACGCCCCAAGTATCGTTGACGAGTGCTTCGCCACCGTACTCTTTGAGAGTTTCAGCGATGAGGGTTTTGACAGAAGCGAGAGCTTCCTCTGGGGCGTCGGGTTTTACGACGTACGCCATTTCGTAGATCATGGTTCCTCCTGGGATATAATTATGCCCCACGGTCATAAGCGCCGGGAGCGAGTGAAAAACCTTTAAAAATGTTTGAGAAATTTAGCACCGAGTAAGGCGGAAGAAAAGGAGAAAGGTGCCAGCCTCTTTTGTGCAGTGCAAAAAAGAGGCTGGCACCTTTTAAGAGGATTATCTAATACATATGATTCTAGAAATATAGAAGCCCGTTTGAGAGATCACTGGCTCTGCGCGAATCACATCACCGTTTTCGTCAACAACTAAAGCTACTCCGCGGATATGGTCTTCACGACTCACTCCCTCGAGTCCTCTCCGGTAACCTTGACTGCGGCAGACTCCGTTCACATTGGATGAGGAGCTGTAGAGCATGTCATTGGCCCGTGGAAGAGTGAGCACAGCGATTTCTCTCACTCTCGGAGAGCTTCTGTGTCCGCTGCAGGTCACTGCGATCAAATAGAAACCTGCCTGTGAGTTCACGGGGACCATTTTCACGGGATCACCATTTCCATCCACCTCAAGCACCATACCATGGATCGTGTCTCCTAGTTCTTCAGAGCCAGGAACAGCACGGTCGAAGCCTAAGGACTTACAAACACCATCCAAGTTAGAGGACGCGGAAATAAGAAGATCACCGTACTTGGGCGAGACCACGCGAGAGACGTTGCCGATCGGAACACTCGGCGTTCCTTGTCTGCGAGTCTCACTGGCCGGAGCCACGAGCGTAAGAATCTTCAAGGCATTCAGACGACGGATCAGGCGCAGGTTCGCCCGGTCATCGGCCAAGGGCTCAGCTGGTAGGTCCTGCATCAACTCATAGGCTTCAACAATCGAGTCAGCGTAGGAGTTAGCGTGAGCGTCGCGGGAAAGATCCCAGTTGGTCATCTCTACCAGTTTATACATCAAGCGGTATTGGGCATTTGCATCCAAGACATTTATCACTCCGGCCAACATGCTGTCTTTGAAGAGCAAACCAAAACGCGCGTAGCTCAATACAGTGGAGTTGTTACCGTTTTGAGCACGGTTTTGAAAAGAAAGATCAGACTCGTAAAAACTAAGTGCTACTTGGATTGAACGCTGAAGAAGATCGAGAGCGTTCTCCTGCGCTCCGATGTCTTCCATATTCATGGAAGACTGCATTTCGCTAACCAGTAGGAGACCGCGGTTGAGGGCAAAGCGCATGAACATCTGGTACTGGCGTGAGCCAGATCGGTTGACCACCGACTTCACGGCTCTCTCAATGTGTGGGAGGCGATCGCGCAAAGGCATTGAGCGAGCGGTATTGAGAGCACGATTTAATTGATTTTGAGCATTCTGTGCCCAGGGCAAGAATTCAGCGATCTCACTTTCCGAGATGCGAGTGATTGTGCCTTCCTCGAAGCTCCCCGCCGTGAGCTCTTCAGGAGCATCGATGCGCGGGAGAGACACTTGAGAAAAAGCCTGCAAGCTGAACGAGAGTGCAAGGACGGTGAGAAGATTGTGTTTCATATATGTACCCTAGTTAAGAACGGTTCTAAGTTTAGTCATTGAACTATTGATGGCGGAGATCACATCGCCATCGGATTCCCGCGCCAGCATCTTCCCA
>JAJTIF010000301.1 GCA_021299675.1 Pseudomonadota bacterium
ATCAGGCCCTGCATGACCGAGCTTATCACGCTCGGGTAGTGGCCTTGGAAGACGGGCTGGCCATCGCGTACGGGACCGATGTTCGAGTAGCGAGTTAAGAAAAACGGCATCGCCCAACAAAGTACCATGAAGAGCGTGGAAGGCAGTAAGACGAAAATGGACCTTTGTATTTTCTTGGCACTCATGAGTATTGCTCCACCTCTCATACCACTCCCTGTACAATATCAATCTTCCTATTTTTTAACGAATGCGAACGATCGTTTGCGCCAGCCATTGCGCTCGTAAAACGTTACTCCGCGCTCATTTTCAATTCCTGTGCACAAGCGCAAGCTTGCACAGCCATTCTTTTTCGCAATAAATTCAGCAAGCTTTAGAAGTTCCGCGCCTAATCCTTGAGAACGAATCTTCTGCGTTGTGACGAGGTCGTCAATGTAGAGGTGCCTACCCCGAACATAGTCAGATAAGAATCGGTATCCCATGAGTGCTAGAATTTGATCATTGTCTTCAATTGCAACTATTTCGTAACCATCAGCTTTATGAGAATCCTCGTAAATTGAGAGGTAATCTTCATAGCTCAGCTGTGGTCTTAATTCTTTCATTACGGGATAGCATCGTTCGAGTTCATTCTTGCTAGTCACGGTAAAAGTTCTTCTATTCATAAATTTTTTAGCTTTGATTCAAGAATTGATTTATCAACTCAAAACAATCGAGAGGATGAGAGACGATCTCATCCGCTCCAAACTCGCTCAAGACTTCGGGCTCAGAGATGTTATTCCAAACGGCTCCGAGAGCCTTGCAGCCATGAAGCTTCGCGCCCTGCATATCTGTCCAAGAGTCGCCAATCATCACCGCTTGATCGGCCGGCAGAGCACCCAAGAGCTGGGCAAGCCCTTCAGGATTAGGTTTGGGTGGGGCTTCCGAGACTGTGCGGATGTCATCGAAGTAGCGCATGAGGCCCTCGCGGTTGAGGTAGCGCTCCAGCGATAAGCGATCCCGCGCCGTCCAGACACAAAGGCGAAAGTCCTGTTCTTGCAGCTTTTGCAGCAGCTCAACGATGCCGTGAAAGGGTTTTCCCCCTTTTTGCATATCCAGCAATGTGCCGTCGCAATCAAAAACCACTACCCTCATGACGCCCCTTGACGAAAAAGCCTGCTTCCCTTAAAAATGCCTTAAAAAATTCCTTAAGGTTATCCCAAGTGAGCATCACTCCTCAAAGCTTTTCACCAACACTTCGAGAGAAAATCTCTCGCTTCGAAGCCTTTAAGCGTCCGGTCAAACTAGGATCTATTGAGTTCTCCTCTCCTCTCATCCTCGCCCCCATGGCGGGCATCTGTAACATCCCCTACCGCCTCTTGATGGAAGACCTGGGCGCGGGCGGGACCGTTTCAGAATTGGTGAGCTGTCATGGCATCAATCATGGCAATAAACGTACGCTGGATATGCTGAAGATTGACCCGCTGGAAAAAGTCGTGGGTCTCCAGCTCTTTGGTGAAGACCTTGAAGCAATGACTCGTGCGGCGGTGGTAGCGGAGAGCTTCAAACCCAAATGGATCGACATCAACATGGGCTGCCCCGTGAACAAAGTCGTGAGTAAGGGCGGAGGCTCGGCGTTGATGAAAGAGATCACCGCTCTCGCCCCCTTGTTTGAGAGTATGCGCTCGAAGATGAATGTGCCCCTTACGATTAAAATTCGCACCGGCTGGGACCAAGATCATAGGAACGCTCTCGAGATTGTAAAAATCGCCCGCGAGTCCGGAATTGAGTGGGTGGCGATTCACGGTCGCACACGCACGCAGCAGTACACGGGCTTTGCCGATTGGAATTTCATCGAGGACATCGCCGGAGAAAAAATTCTTCCCTTGATCGGCAACGGGGACCTCCACCACCCCGTGGCCACCAGTGATCGTTTGCAGAAGACGAAGTGTGAGGCGCTGATGATTGCTCGTGGAGCGCTTCGCAATCCATTTATCTTTTTAGAGTCTCTCGATCCCACCTACGCACAAAAAAGAAAATCCGATTTTCTGGGCGCAGATTACTGGGAGGTCATCCAACGTTTGTGGAAGTACATCCAAGAAGTCTATCCGGATGAGCGTATGCTTTTAGTGCAGGCCCGAAAACTCGTGGTGTGGTTTGCGGCTGGCTTCCCTCACTCCGCCCAGTTTCGCTCCAAAGCTTTTGCGGCCCAGACAGCTTTAGATGCATTCAAAATCAGTGAGGACTACTTTCTCTCTCTGGGGTCGTCACAAAAAAGCATCAACTATGATGAGGGCTTCATGACTTCAGGTCACGGCTAAGTCACGAGAAACGCGAAAAGTCCGAGCATATCCGTCGAATTCTTTTAGGTTTTTCTTAAAACCCTCCGATAATAAAGATGGGAGAGAATGAATGCTCTTAAAGTTTGCTCTACTTATTAGTGTGTCTTTGCCTGTGCTGGCACAGGATAAGTGCGGTCGCGTGCAAACTTCTCTCTTTGAGATTGAAAGAAATATCTATAATTCAAATCTTGGCGACGTGTGCACTCGCACAACCGCCCGCTCTCTCGGTGTTGCGGAATCGCTGCAGAGTTATGTGAACGAGCTCCGTTGCACGAAACTTTCTGAGGTCGAAGTTGAGCTCGGGAAACTTGAAGCCGAACTGGTCA
>JAJTIF010000423.1 GCA_021299675.1 Pseudomonadota bacterium
ACATCCACATCGCTCCTCACACGCTTGAGATGGCGTCTATGTGGGCGATCATGACTCGTCTAGAAGAGCCGAAAAAGAGTGACCTCACCAAGCTGCAAAAGCTCAAGCTCTTCAACGGAAAAACGCTTCCGGGCTACAATGAAGACAACGTCAAAGAGTTAAGAAAAGAAGCAATCCGCGAAGGTCTCGAGGGGATTTCACCTCGTTACATTCAGGATAAAATCTCCAACGCGCTCGTGAAAAATGGCCACGTGGGCTGCCTAAACCCTTTCATGGTTTTCAACGAACTTGAATCAGGCCTCAAGCACCACGCTCTCATCAATTCTCCGGACCAATTGGACAACTACCGCGAGGCCCTAGCTATCGTGCGCCAAGAGTACGAAGACATCGTGAAAAACGATGTTCAGAAAGCCATCAGTGTCGACGAATCTGCGATCCAAACGCTCTGTGCGAACTACGTCGACAACGTCAAAGCCTACACACAGAAAGAGAAGATCAGAAACAAGTACTCGAACAAACTCGAAGAAGCCGATGAGAGATTCATGCGCTCGATCGAAGAGAAGATTGATATTCCTGATTCTCGTAAAGATGACTTCCGCCGCGAGCTGATGAACTACATCGGTGCCTTGGCGATCGAAGGCAAGCAGTTTGACTTCAAGATGAACGAGCGTCTCCACAGAGCTCTGGAGCTGAAGCTGTTTGATGATCAGAAAGACACGATTAAGCTCACGACGATCATCTCCAATGTGGTGGATAAGCAGACCCAGGAGAAGATTGAGGTGGTGAAGAGTCGCTTGATTAATAACTTTGGCTACTGTGAGATGTGTGCCACCGACGCCCTGAACTTTGTGGCGTCGATCTTTGCGAAGGGCGACTCGATACAGAGCTAGGAGGCTTCTTGGATCATCCCATCAAGCGGGATCACTCCCGCTTTAGAAAGATTATTAAAGGCAAGATTCGAGACAATCTTCGTAAGTACGTCTCGCAGGGCCAGCAAATTATCCCGAAGGGGACGGATAAGTTCACCGTCCCCATGCCTTCTATTGATATCCCGCGCTTTAAGTTCGGCGACAAGTCTCAAGGAGGCACGGGCCAGGGTCAGGGTCAGCCAGGAGATCCTGTGCAAGGCCAGCCAGATCCAAATGGTGAGCCCGGACAAGGGGAAGCTGGGGAAGGGGAAGGCAACAAAGAGATGGACGTCGAGCTCTCGCTGGATGAGCTCGCGCGCATTTTGGGTGAAGAGCTCGCTCTCCCCAACATTGAGCCCAAGGGTAAAAAGAGTCTCAAGTCGTCCAAGGATAAGTACACCAATATTGGGACCACGGGCCCAGATTCCTTGCGCCATCTTCGTCGCACGTATAAGCAGGCCTTGAAGCGTCAGATTGCCATGGATTCCTACAATCCTGAAAACCCGACGGTGGTGCCGATCCGCCGTGACTTTCGCTATAAATCTTGGCAAACCAAAACGGAAAATCAAAACGCTGCCGTCGTGATTTACATGATGGACGTTTCCGGATCCATGGGGGATGAGCAGAAAGAAATCGTGCGCACAGAATCTTTCTGGATCAATCTCTGGCTCAAGAGTCAGTACAAAGACATTGAAATCCGCTACATCATCCACGATGCCACGGCCAAAGAAGTCGATGAACACACCTTCTTTAGAACCCGCGAGTCTGGGGGAACCTTGATTTCTTCGGCTTTCAATCTCTGTAAAGAGATCATCGAAGCGGATTATCCACCCAGCGAGTGGAACATTTACCCCTTCCATTTCTCCGACGGTGACAACTGGAGTGCCGATGACACCAAGCTTTGTCTAGAGCTCTTGGATAACTTCATCCTTCCGGCGTCTAACCAGTTCTGCTACGGCCAAGTGGAGAGTCGTTATGGCTCGGGCCAGTTCTTCAAGGACCTCGTCGCTCGTTACGGACAGGATCATGAGAATCTCGTTTTGAGTAAGATTAAAAATAAAGAAGGTATCCTTGATTCGATCAAAGAATTTCTTGGAAAAGGTAAGTAATCCATGAACCGCTCGAAGCCCATTTCCGGCGAACTGTTAAAACTCAAAGATGAGATCGAAGGTTACGCCATCGAGTTCGGTCTGGATTTCTTTCCACAAATTTTTGAAGTCTGTGATTATGATACCGTCAACATCCTCGCTGCTCAGGGTGGTTTTCCAAGCCGTTATCCGCACTGGCGCTTTGGCATGGACTACGATCAACTCTCGAAGGGCTACACCTACGGGCTACAAAAAATTTATGAGATGGTGATCAACACCGATCCTTGTTACGCCTATCTGCTCCAGGCCAACAACTGGGTTGATCAAAAAATTGTGATGGCCCACGTGTATGGCCACAATGACTTCTTCAAGAACAATGCCTGGTTTTCTGGCACCAATCGCAAGATGATGGACGTGATGGCCAACCACGGCACCAAGATCCGCCGCTACATGGAGCGCTACGGGCACGATGCTGTAGAGGTCTTTATCGATCGAGTGCTTTCGCTTGAAAACCTTTTAGATATCAATGTCCTCTTTGAGACGGCGGAGATGCGCCGGAACAGTTCCAGTAAAAAAGTGGAAGTCGAGGAGGGCGAGTTTCAAAATGACGGCCGCTCCCAGGCCCTTAAATCCTTCATGCGCACCAAAACTCGAGGGGAGAAACCCATTGAAAAAGAGGCCAAGAAGTTTGAGGATTCTCCAGAAAAGCCGCTGACTCGACCAACTCGTGATGTTTTGGGCTATCTCATGGAACACGCTCCCGTCGAGGAGTGGCAGGCAGACATCATCGCGTGTCTGAGAGATGAGGCTTACTATTTTCTGCCTCAACGTTTGACGAAGATCATGAACGAAGGCTGGGCCAGCTACTGGCACTCGACCATCATGACCCAGAGGGCCCTTGACGCGAGTGAGATCATCGAGTTCGCGGACAAGCACGC
>JAJTIF010000331.1 GCA_021299675.1 Pseudomonadota bacterium
AGTGTAACAACTATGTGAAAGCCTTTATGTATTATTGTATCACGGCTTTGCCATTTCCCATTAAAGTTTCCCTCCTCCCTGTTCTACTTGTTATGTGTGTATCAGTGAAACTGCAATTTGTCCAGGCAGGCTCCAGGGGATGTTTCCCAAAAGCTTCCCCAGGATCCTTCCTGGACCTAAAAAAAATGATCCGGGAGGTATGCTGAGGGGTTTGTTTTATTGAAAGAGTCCGGAGGTGAATAAAGAGCACTAAAGAAAAAGGGCAAGATTGTCTTTTCTTCTGTCAAAAGAGGGGTGGGAAAGAATTGGCTTACGCACAATTCTGTCTTGTTGTTCTGATCCATATCCCATACCATTGAATGATAAGTCTTCAAATAGAACAGGATCGAGGAGAAACTCTTGTATTAACTGCAACAAATCCCGATGGTAATGAACATAACAGGGTGGGTCAGAATTCCAAACCTTCTGCCGGATAAATTGTGGATCGATATTAACCTCGTGCTCACGCAAAGCCTTTCCTGACCGTGGTAACTCCTTCAGACAATCAATATTCTTGTGAATGAACTTCAGAGTGGTGGACATTGTTAACGGAAATTTTAGTTCCGCAAATTCCTTAGTTACTCGGTTCAGATAAGGAAAGTATGGTGACACGCTCTAGTTTGTATTAGCCAACAGCAACAAAAAAATTACCTGTGCTACTGTGTTGAAGTCTGTTAAGCTGACCGACGGAGAAGGGTTGGGAACATTACAATACTCAGGATACACCTGCTCTATATCAAGCTCGAAGAGAGGCAACCTCGCCTGCCAAGCAGTGCAAGAAGGTGTCTCTAGAAGTGTCGCGGTTGCTTCAGCTACTGTTGTTGCTAAGCTTCTAAGTTGAGTCATCAGTAAAGTAATACCTGGCTGAAGACTTTGGTCTGTTGGCTGCCTTGGAGGAACATCGGGATCACCCCTTTCCAATGGGAGAGAAGTGGGCTGGGTGGGGCCTAAACACTGAATTCGAATACCTCAAAAGTTTACCTTTCTTCTTTGCTTTTTGCGTGACTGCCAGCTTGTGGCTCTCGGTTTCATAGTGAGTGAACCCGTGCACTTCAGCCTTCACCTTCTTGCAACAAACCTCACAGAACATGAACTCTGCTTCGTGGGCTGCCACATGAGCTGCAAATGCTGCATCATTCTTGAAATTTGTTTGACCACAATGGGCACAGGCACAGTCCTGAAAACGCTGTGAGTGCTTCTGATCAAACATTGTTTGCACCTCTTGTTTGATGATCCCCTCTTCCGTGATGGTCTCTGACGTTTGGACATGATAATTTTTTCTGCACTTGCCATTCACGAACGTACACTGAAATTCTGTGATGTCAGCAATGCAAGCCTACAAGAGAGCTAGAACTACTGAAGACACAGCACAAAGGCCTGAAAAGAGGCAAAAGATAAGCTTGGAAGTGGTACGTAAAAAGACTGCCGTTCACTGAGTTCTAGGCAGTGCAGAAACGTATGGATATCCTCATTCCACGATCAGAGGAGCTGCTCCGTGTCGGGAGCCTAGAACAACTTACGACGCTGAAGGTTGAGTGGGAGCAGCTGCGGGTACGCTAGAAGATCTTTCTGTACTGATTAACAGACCTACGTTCTTAGTTCCCCAGACATCCCAGAGGCCTCGCTTGCGATTGTGGATGAAAACCTCGCCAAGATTAAATCGGCAATAGGTACTGTACTTGATCTGTCATCGTAACAATCCAGAAAACCCTACAGAGATTGAAACTACAAGCGGGCAGTGTTAACATGGCCAAATCTATGTTCCCGGGATTAAAGAAAGTCAACGAAAAGTTTACCAAGGTTAAAGATCTAACAGGTAACTTTTCCTCTTGGTCCTTATTCACATTGGAGATGAACAGAAGGACCTTTGGACAGCACTTATACGTGATTTTTTGGAAAAAGAAGATGTGACGGAAGAAAAACTTGTGCTGAAGACAACAGAGGAGATAATGCAGCTTGGAGAATCCCGATTTGGGCCCGCACATACGTCAACCCTGTCCGATCTTGCATTTGCTCACATTGTGGTATCACTTCCTTTCTTTTCATATTTTTCTGTATCTCCCATATTTTCGGATGAAGGAGGGATTAAGGACAGACAAAGGAGGGACAAAGGAGGGACAAAGGAGGGACGAAGGAGGGATGAAGGAGGGACGAGGAGGGACAAAGGAGGGACGAAGGAAGGACGAAGGAGAAATGAAGGAGGGACGAAAGAGGGACGAAGGACGAGAAGGGTGAGGAGGGTGAGGAGGGCAAGGAGGGCGAAGAGGGCGAGGAGGGCGAGGAGGGCGCGGAGGGTGAAGAGGGCGAGGAGGACAAGGAGGGCAAGGAGGGCGAAGAGGGCGAAGAGGGCAAGGCGGGAGAGGAGGGCAAGGAGGGCGAAGAGGGCGAGGAGGGCAAGGAGGGCGAGGAGGGCGAGGAGGACGAGGAGGGCGATGAGGGCGATGAGGGCAAGGAGGGCGAAGAGGGAGATGAGGGCGAGGAGGGTGAGG
>JAJTIF010000117.1 GCA_021299675.1 Pseudomonadota bacterium
ATCACTGAGTGTTACAAAGTTTTGGGAGTCATTCACTCCGCCTTCACTCCTGTACCAGGGCGTTTCAAAGACTACATCGCCATCCCGAAAGTGAACAACTACCAGTCCCTCCACACCACGGTCATCGGCCCCAAGGCAGAGCGGATTGAAATTCAAATCAGAACTTTTGAGATGCATGAAGTAGCCGAACGCGGTGTCGCCGCTCACTGGAAATACAAGGAGCGAGATAAGTCGCAGACCGGGAAACTTAAGTGGGTGGAAGAGCTCATGGAGTTCAACCAAAACGTCACTAACTCTAGCGAGTTCATGGATGTGGTGAAGAACGATCTGGATGTGGGAGGAATTTTTATCTTCACTCCTGCCGGGGACGTGAAAGAGCTGCGATATGGTGCTACCGCGCTGGATTTCGCGTACGCTGTCCACACGCAAGTCGGTAATCAGTGTATTGGGGCGAAGGTCAACGGTAAAATGGTGCCCCTGAAGTATCGCCTCAAGTCGGGGGATACAGTTGAGATCATGACCTCAAAGACTCAAGTTCCCTCGAAAGACTGGCTCAAGATCTGTAAAACATCTCGCGCCATCACCAAGATCAAGCAGTACCTGCAAAAAGTCGAGCGCGATAAGCACAAGCTCGATGGTGAAGAAATGCTCGAGCGAGCGCTAAAAAAGTACGGCTCGAATACGAAAACGATCGAAAAGAACTCTGGCTTCCATGAAGTCTATGATCAGCTCCACATGAAGGGCCTCGAGGAGTTGCAAGTGCAGCTCGGCGCCGGCTCTTACCAGCTCAACGACGTGCTTTCCAAAGTCATCGGCATCGATTACGTGGAGGAGCCCCAAGAAGAAGTGGTTCGGGAGAGTTTCTCCGAACAGATCGTCAATCGTGCTCGCCGCTCCGTTGGCCGCGACAATGCGGTGATAGTGGACGGGCTTGATGACGTGCAAGTGCGTATGGGTAAATGCTGTAATCCGATTCCCGGAGATCCGATCGTAGGATTCATTACGAAGGGGCGAGGGATCACGGTGCACGCAGTAGGGTGTCATCGGGCTCACGAAGTCGAAACCTCTCGCCGTATTCAAGTCGAGTGGAACAAAGGTTATGCCTTCTCGCATCCTGTGAATATTCGCGTGATGACCCATGATAAACCGGGGATTCTCTCTAAGATTTCAAAGTCTATTAACAATGCCGGAATCAACATCCGTTCTGCCATGGCCCGCTCACTACCTGATCAAAAAGGTAGCTTTGTATTCGAGGTTGAGGTGAAGGATTATTCTGAATTGCTTAAAACGATCTCTGCCATTGAGCAGATGGAAGAAGTCATCACGGTGAACCGCGCTTAAAATTTGACGTCTCGCATCCGTGTTGGTGAAAATAGAAGTATGAAAAATTTTATCCTTTTCAGTGCTCTCACCCTTTCCCTCCAGGCTTCAGCCCAGGATGTTTCGAGCGAAGAACTGCTCAATGAGCTCGAGCCTGATGTCTCCGAGCTTCTGCTTGATGCCCCCACGGGAGACGAGACTTTTTCTCAAAAGCCAGCCACACCCGCCACGACACCCGTAGCTGAAGAGGCAGCCAAAATACAAGAACCGCTTCTTCCGGAGTTGACTCCAGAGGAAGCTCCAGCGCCTATCGTGGCTGAACCTGAAGTCGAAAGACCTATCCCGCCACCAAGTCGCGACAGCAGTTTTGCTGTGCGAGGCCTTGTGGCTGAAAACACTTCCCAGCAAGAGGTGAAGCAAGAAGATGGAAAATATAATCCGCGCACCGGTCACTGGATCGGCACCATTGGTTTCGAAACAACCGCCTACACGCTTCCGTTCAACTTCACCGGAGCGAAGAAAACGTTCAAAGAAGAAGACCGTCGCCTCACCGGTGGGCGATTGGGGTTTGGCCGCGAAGCCTACCTCGGAGCTGGCTTCTTAGTGAACGCTCGCCTCGAAGGCTATTACATGGGAACGCTCTTTAATAGCCTCGAGACCGCTAGTCCCGAGTTCACAGACGTCACTGTTGCCGCTACGAAAGACACAGGCCAGATGTTTGGTGGCGATGCCATTGGTCACTTTGGCTGGATGTTCGACTACAACACCAAGAATCCCTTCTTAGGAGAGATGGCCTATATGGCGTTTGAACTTTTCGTGGAGGCTGGTGTCGGTCGCGGTCGTGCCATCAACGGGAAGAGTTATTTCTTTAAAGCCACCACCAATGAGCAGTACAAGGTCACCTTTGAGGATGATTTTAGCACCCAAATCGTCTCCGCAGGGTTTAATATCCACTCGCGCAGTTCTGGATCATTTTTGTACGTTAAAGCCTCTCAAGTCACTCAGTCGATTACCGAAAGGAAAGTACGGGGGAGTACTGGCTCTATTGCTGCTCCGACCGAGATCAAAGAGACCCTGACGAATCCAGACTCTGATCCGCTAACCGTGTTTTCTGTAGGTGGAGGCTTTAAGTTTTGAAATCATCAATCTTCATAGCTTTGCTTTTTGTCCTCGTTGCGTGCCAGGAAGAGAAGCCGATTTGGGATCAGCTCACTCCAGCTGAACAAGCAGCAGTCCGAGCACAAGCTGAAGCTGATTGTTTAGCAGAAGCAGCCACGCGTTTTACAAATTTCAAGACAGAGTCTACGAAGGTTTTTTCTTCTACGAGCTGGAATAGAAATAAGCAATGGCGACATGTGCTCAAAAATGGAGAGACGGAAGATACGCGCACTGATTTTCAAGTCTGGAAGCAGACAGCGACCGAACTCTATCTTTGGGTCAAAGTGACGAAGGGTAGTGACGTGACTGATTTTTTCCTGAGGCTCACCGCTGCAGAAAACGATGACATGATTGATGACGTGAAGGCGAACATCTGCTCCAAGACGCTGACCTCGACATCGCGAAGTTCTACTGGTCCCGTAAGTGCTTCGAAGACCTACACTCAGACAGCTGGGTCAGAGAAGCGAGAGTTCACTGATACCTATAACTTCGATTTTACTTACCCCGCATTTTTTGGGGCGAATCATAACTTTGGTCGCAAGATCGTCACTAAAAAAGTTTCTAGCAATGAAGTTATCTCGACGCTGAATCTAACAAGCACGTTTTCGAGTGTGACAGGTGCCGATGATCTAAGGAGCTCTTACACAGATGGCTACACGCAAAAGTTCTGTGAGATTTCAACCTTGGTTTCACCTTACGCGATACCATATGTCTATAACACTTGCCCTGCTACACCGCCTGTTGGTTGGAACCTATAGGCTTAGCTGAGCTTTAAAATCACCCAAACTCTGAGCGTCTTAAGGCTCTCTTTGAGGAGCTTAGAGATGTTGTTCCATTTGCTCCAGTTGCTCTCTACGCCTTCGAAGTAGACCTCGTAGGTTTGATTCTTCATGAGATGCTCAAAGATCATGCGCACACGCATGACGTGGTAGTCGGAAGTCACAACTAAAACACGCTGAATTTCCGTGCTTGAGTCGTCCAGGTGTTCAAGGGTTTCTCGCACGTTACCAAGGGTATCAAGTGCCTCGTAATCGATCTCGACTTGCACCGGAGACTTTAGCAGTTCTTCAGCGCCGACCTGACCGGTGACAATTGTTTTAAGTGTGTTTGTGCCATAGACGCCGGAGATGATCACACGAGCTTCGGGCCACTTCGTGGTGAGGTCCAGCGCCCTTTTGATTCGACCGTTGTCGCCGGTGAAAACCACAATGGCATCCGCTGATTTTTGATAGAGCCCTTCAGACACGCGGGTTTGTTCTGATTTGGCTGTCATTAAAATAATCAGGAGGAAGACAAAGTAGCCGATAAAAAACGCCACAACACCCATGAGCGAGTTGAGGGCCATGCGAATGGCCCTCGTGCGTTTTGTTTCAAAAATATACTTCCGGTCAAAGATCATTTTAACCTTGGGCTGCGATGACCTCAATCTCAACCAGAGCACCCTTAGGGAGTGCCGGAACCTGAACGGTGCTGCGAGAAGGGAAGGGCTCTTTAAAGAACTTCACGTAGGCTTCGTTGACTTTGCCAAAGAGTGCGAGGTCGGTCATGAAGATTGTCGTCTTCAGGATATGATCACGAGTCAAACCCGCTCCCTCAAGGAGACCGTCGATGTTCTTAAGAACTTGCTCGAGTTGAGCATCAAAGCCTTCGCGCATGTTGCCGTTTAGGTCTAAACCAATCTGGCCTGAAAAATACCAAACGCCGTTGTGCTTTACACCTTGTGAGTAAGTGCCCACGGCAGCAGGAGCAAGTTTTGTCGCTAAAATTTCTCTTTTCATCTTCGTCTCCTATTGCAATCTTTTTGAGTTAGCTTTGATCTCTTCAGAGATCAGCGCCGTGATGTGAGCCATGTTCACGATCTCTTCAACGGTCGCGGTACGCTGAACAATGTTAATCGCATACTCGAGAGGAAGAAGGATGGGACCAATGGGAACAGCCTGGCCTAGCTGCACCAGAAGCTTGTAGCTGATGTTGGCAGAGTTGAGGTCAGGAAAAACTAACACGTCAGCAGAGCGGTCAAGCTCTCCGAAAGAGAATAGGTTCTTCATGATCTCATGGTTCGTTGCCACATCTGCTTGCATCTCACCGTCAACCTTGAGTGAGGGATCGAGCTTCTTGGTGAGTTGGACCGCTTGCGCCACTTTCATCGGTGACTCATGTCGGCTTGAACCAAAGTTTGAGTAAGAAAGGAAAGCCACGCGGGGCTCTTTCTTCATCA
>JAJTIF010000168.1 GCA_021299675.1 Pseudomonadota bacterium
CCTTCAAGGCCAATGCCGAGAGAGTGGCGATCTGCATGAGTCGTGAGGTTTTGAGTTCATGCATCCGCAAGCGGGCAGCAGTGCTCGAGGCAAGGCCAGAGAGATCAATCCATTGGCCCAAGATCAAACCACCACCAGCTGTCGCCCAGAGGAAAGCGCGGCGGATGAAATCTTTTTGAGGGGAGTGGAGGCGTTCGAGCTCTCGGTAAGACTGCGCTAGGAGAGCGTCGCCGATGAGCAAGGCTTTCCATTCACCGTACTTGGCGTGGGTAGAGGGTTTTCCACGACGGATGAGATCATTATCCATCGCCGGAAGATCGTCGTGGACCAACGAGTAGGCGTGATGGATTTCAATCGCACACCCAAGAGTCAGAATATCTCGCTCGTCTTTAAAGCCAAGGTCCGTGCAGAGAGCTTCCAAGAGCCTGGGTCTGAAGAGTTTTCCCGGAGGTCTCAGAGCATAGTCGAAGATCTCACGCATGTGCGGCTGCGAGGAGAAGTAGGGGATACGAGCTTTAAGGTGTTGGTCGAAGTCTAGCATCAGGGACCCGACGACGGCCGCATGTTACCGAGTGTTCCCGTCATATTGATTTGATAGAAATTATTCACCTGGGTGAACTGAGGTAGCATGAGATTGAGAATCGGAAAAGCTTCGATGAACTCTGGAGAAAAACTCGCTTCACCCTTGAGGCTGATGGGAGAGAAGGCGATCGCATTCGCAGCTAGCGAGATGTGGCCCGTGAATTTTCCACGGATGCTGGAATTCACACCACCGATGATGAATTCTTTGAGCTGTACTTTTTTGCCGTCTTCACTTTCAAGTTTCAGTGAGAAATTACCAATATCAATCTTAGGTAGTTTGAGGTCCCCCATCATCTGACCTGGCACATTGAGGTTTGTGGACTCGAGGCTAAGCTTGAGTTCATCCATGCGTGGGCCTGCGAGGCTGACCAGAGCGTCGATCTTTGAGGCTCCCGTGAGCTTTGGTAACTGCGGTGAGATTCTTGAAATCAGAGAGAGGCTGAGTTTGTCTTCTTCCACGCGGATGACTTGGCGTGAGATCCCCGCTGCGTAGTAGAGGTTCAGGGGCTGGGAGTAGAGTTCCGTAGAGACTTTAAAGGCAAGGCCCAGGGGAGAGAAACTCGGGCCTCGAAAGTAGAGATTCACGTAGGGCAGCTTGGTGCCGGCACCACCGCCAAAGCAGCTGGCCGGGAGACGCATTTCGGTCAGGACAATTTTGGGTAAAAAGAGTTCGATGCGCAAGCGCTCGAAGCTCATACGACATCCTGGGATCTGGGCCAATTGAGCTTTGACGATGCCTTCTACCTGTCGCTGAATCGGAAAGTGGATGAAAAAAGCGATCAGGAAACAAAAGCTCAAGCCGCCGATGACCATCAGTTTATTGATGCCTAAACTGTAATCAATGCTTTCGAGTTTTTGTAGGCTACTTTGGTTTTGCATTAGTAGTCATCTTCCTGAGGCAGCACTTGTCCAAAATGAATGCCGTGGAAAATTCCTTCCAGCATATTGGATTGCGTGCTGCGAGTGATTTCAACCGAGCTGATTTTAAATTTTTCAGTCTGAATCATGAAGGTGAAAAGTGACATGAGCTGCTCTGTGGATAAGCCTTCAAACTTCACATCTGACTCTGCACGAATCAAACTGTCCGAAACATTCTCCATATTAAAATTCGAAATGCGGATCTTCGAGAGATCAATGGAGGAGCGGGAGAGCGCCGTTGAGAGGCGCGACTGCATTTCAGATTCACTGGAAATCGGCGAGGACGCTGCTAGCCCCATGGAGAGGCCGCCCGCTTCGGAGTTCTGGGTGATGATCTCTTGCATGGTATCGACGAGCTCAATACGATTTTCGAGGTCGGAATGGAGCGCGCTATTTTGGAGCCAGAAGACCATGACGATGATGAGCGGGACGAGGGCCGTCATTGAGAGTAGGACCCACTTGGCGATGCGCTGCTGATCTTCTTCCAGGTTGGCGTAGAAATCCACGCTCTTGGAGTAGCCCGGCTGCTGCTTGAGTTCGTCGAGTTTTTGAAAGAGGAAAGTATCAAAGCGCTTGAGGATATGGGTTGATTCGCTCATTTACTCCACTCCTGAAAAGCTCAAAGACTTCTTGTTCGCATCGATCTTGACTTGAATGTCTTTGAAGTTGGTTGACTGCAGGCGGGACTCTAGATTCTTGAGGTCATCCACCCGATCTGAGGTGAAGGCTGCCAGAACGTCGCCGGTGTCACTGACGGAGAAGTTGGTCATGATGACGTTAATACCATTCGTGAGAGCGGAGATCGTCACCAGCGGAGAGAGCGCCTTGATCTCGGAGGCAGACTGGAGCGTTGAGATCTGCTGGGAGATGGCTTTCTTCTTCTTGTGTAAGATGGCGGCGACGGTCTCGGGTTGTGAGGTGATGAGACGCTTTTCCCGGGCCGTGAGACCGAGGATCGGGTTTTTCGAAACGCTTGCTACTTTCGCGTTCACGGCCTTGATGTCGAGCTCGAGGAACACACGGTGGACGATGAGACTCAGGATCAGCACGAGGCTGACGGCGCTTGCTCGGGCCGCAAGAAAGCTGAGTGTGTGCAGAGGGAACTCGGCTCTTCCGCCCATGGCGTAGCGGCCAGTGAGAAGATTTAAAAGGCGGCTTTTCCCTCTCATGGAAAGTGCCATCATATTAGTCAGTGTGAAACGCGCACGGCTCTTGGGATTTAAGTCAACCTTTTGGGTATCCGTGTTCTCAAAGCTTTCGAGATGCGAACACTTCACCTTGAAGTGCTCCGTCAAAAAGTTAGAGATGTTTTTGACGTTAGAGGTGCCGCCGCAGAGGTACACCTGGGAGAGTTTCACGCCGTAACTCACGCGAAAGCCCAGCTCCCAGCGATGGAAATCATTGATCAAAGGTTTAAACACCTGTTCCATGATGTTAGCGAACTCGCGCTGATTTTCGTCGACATCATTTTTTTGTGACTCGGTCAGGACGAAAGCATTTTGATGTTTATAGATCATGGACTCCACGGGATTAATCCCGTAGGTCTGAGCGATCATCTCATCGATGTGTTTGCCGCCCACGTAACTGACGTGAGTGGTGATGAGTTTGGAATTATAAAAGAGGTAGGCTTTGGTGGTCTTGTGACCAATATCGAGGACGCAGTAGGGACCGGCCACCGGGTTCTGAGCATAGAACGAATCGAGGATGGCGGGTTCTGTCGTAAGCACACTCGGCTGATAGAGCCAGCTGGTGGTGAGTTGATAGAATTTGGCGAAATCGTTTTCGCGGGTCAGTCCGACAAGGGCCAAAGACTGGGTCTTGTGCATCTCAAGCGAATAAGCGAAGTGCGAGTCTTGCAGTGAGAAGGGAATGTCCTCTTCCAGCTGGAAGGGGATCATGAGTTCCGCTTTCTTTTTATTTTTTACCGGTAGAGTCAGAAAGCGAGTGGTCACCATCTCCGGTGGCACGTGCATGATGATGCGAGAGTCAGGACGAGCGACGTCTTCGATGATCTTGGCCACTAGTTGTTGGGTGGCGATCTCATAGGTGTCCCAGGAAGGATTTTCTTCCATCGCTTCGTGGAGAGTGTACTCACGCATCTGCGTGTGAATGACTCTTTTTTTATCAATCAGAGTTGATAGGTATTTAACAGAATAAGAGCCGGCATCAATGGCAAGTACGTGCATGAAATTATTGTAGCAAGTCGACTGTACGTGTTGAAGCTAATTCTGAAGCCGCAGACTAGTTTATTTCGATCTCAATGATGCGTGGATCGAGAAGTTGAGTGGTTTGCTTTCCACCTTGTGCTCCACCTGCGCCCCCTCCTTGTGCCCCTGCTTGCTCGCCGCCTTGTGCTCCACCAGCACTGCCACCTTGGGCGCCCGCCTGCGCGCCTGCTTGCGCTCCAGCCTGAGCGCCAGCTTGGGTTCCCGCTTGAGCGCCGGCCACTGTTTGTGTCTGCTGATTGGGAAAGGAGACAGTGGCCACGATGGTAGCCGAGGAGCGGTTGACGGTTCCTTCGGAGAGAATGCGAAAGAGAGTCGGGGCAGCCCCAAACTGAATTCCTTGAGCGGCGTATTTGCCAAAGAGTTCATCGAAGTTGGTGTCATTCATGATGTTGGCCACACTCACGAAGTAGTTTTTGAAGTCGGCCAGTGTGTTGAAGAAGCGGGGCTGTTCGGGGTTATCGCGGTACTCAAAAAATTCTTTAATCTCATTCTCATTGATGCTCGGGATGAGAATCCGCAACATGTTCGCCGTGATTTTATTGAGGTCAATCATGACGGAGGGGAAGACGTCGAATTCACCTTTGATGATGTCCACCAGAGGATCTTCCCAGCCGGGCACAAGGTAGATCTCACTGAAGGTGGTCATCGGTCCGAACTTCGCCGTGATCTTGGCCTCATTGAAGAGCTGCTCAGAAGTGTCCATCAGCATGTCGATTTGTGTGACATTTTGTCGGCGTGGGTTGCGATCACTCATGTAGTACTTGAGATTGGCCACGAGTTGAAGTGGGTCGACGGAGCCGTATTTCTCACGGAAGCTTTCGTCTTCTTCGCCTTTCTCACGCAGACGTAGCTGCAGAAAGCGGGCGAGCTGTTGTTCCATAGAAAAGTTGGGATCTTTCTCAGCGCCACCAGCCCCGGCCCCACCTTGAGCACCGGCCTCTGAGCCACCGTCACTGCCGCCATCCGCTCCACCGTCTTCGCCCCCCTGGGCCCCACCGAGTGCGCCACCCTGAGCGGGAACGGCTGTTAGCGAGGAGACGCGCATCATGTTGAGGTTGAGTTTGTTGGAGACGTTTTGGATTGAGATCTTGAGGTCTCCCTCAAGGATCGCTTCTTTTTGAAACTCATCGATCGCCGCTTTGACTTGGGCTCCTGCATTTGGCGGAAGAGGAATGGGGTACATGAAAGGAGCTTCCCAGAGCTGATTGATGAGCTGCAAAGGAACCGTGTCCTTGGCGTTCTGGTTGCTCTCCCAAGTGTTGTAGGCTTCCTTGAAAAGTTTCAGACGGATCATCGCCAGCTCTACTCCAGACTCAGCGACGAGGCGGGCTTGAGTTTTATCCAGCATATTGGTGGTCTTGATGCGCGAGAGCTTGGATTCGAAAGTGAATTCTCCCCAGAGTGCCATCAGCACAATCAGTGCTGTCATGACCATGATCAGGGCGACCCCAGATTCGTCTTGATGAATCTTCTTCATGGATCTTCTCCCGGATCAAAGCCCCCGGGCTGTCCCCCTTGAGCGCCAGCTTGCGCGCCTGCCTGTGCCCCAGCTTGCGCTCCTGCCTGGGCTCCGGCCTGAGCTCCCGCTTGCACTCCTGCTTGTGGGTCTTGAATCATGATCTGAGGCCAGGTCGGACGAAAGAAGCGGGTGGTCTCGCGCTCAAGTCCCTTGGAGTCTTTCCATTTCACGTAGAGCTTAATGCCACGGATGATGGATTCGCCGTCTTGCACAGATTTCATGTTGGTCTCCCACTTCTTGCTGGAGGGATTCCAAAACTGAAAGTCGAGCTCTTCCACATTCTCGAGCAACACCGTTGAGCGGGCACTATCGAGGGGCAGCTCTTCTTTGGCCCATGGGTCATCAGCGAAGACCTGTCGCATGAGTGCTTTCGTGACGAGCTCTTGACCTGAAGCTTCGTCCATCACTTTGAAATCTGAGATAAAGTAGCGCACCCATGAGAAGTTTGACTGCTTTTGATTTTCTAGGCGGCGGCGATTTGACGTTGTTAAAAAGACGAGGTCGCCTTTCTCGCGATTTTGAAAAATCGGAATGGGCACGCCCTCTTTGCTCGGGGCCCGCAGGCGAGGGTGGGAGTCGTAGAGAAATCTGACTTCTTCGATGCCCGGGTTCACGTTTGGATCCAAGCTTCCGGTGAAGCGCTGGCTAAAATACAAGGGAGACCACAGCTGGGAGAAGTCCCAGTGCATGCGACCGAGGGCCGTTTCGATTTGCAGGTTATCGCGGTCCTGAACCACAATGCGATCCTTGGTGTTTTGCGAGTTATCGACGATCGCCACCACACCCAGCATGACAAATGCCAGGAGCACAATCGAGATCATGATCTCAAGCAGCGTTAGGCCTGCCTCAGAACGAGAGATTGAGTTGGATGGGTTCATCATAATTTGTTAGCCAACGGGAAAGAGTGTAGCTGTAATTTGTTTCTTTATTGGTCACCGTGAGGCGCAGCTGCCAGACTGCGCGTTCGATATTTTCTTTCATCCGATCGAACACCAGTTTTTCTACTGAACTGTTGCGATTACCACTTTGGTTCTCATCAAAGTAGCCGCCGCTCTCTTGCTCTCCCGCTTCGCCTCCGGCGCCAGCGTTAGCTGCAAAAATTTTTCCGAAGTCCGGAACCTTGAGCTTCTTCCACTCGATCGTGTAGGAATAGTTGGCGTACTCTTTTTCCTCGAAAGCTTTCACTTCCTTGGTGTCAACGAGAGCATTGGTGAAACGCGGAGGATTGATGAGCGTTTCCTGCATTTTGGTGTCACAGAGCATGTGGAGTAGCAGCTGCTCTTCATTCAGAGCTGAGTCCGAGACGTTGTAGCCTTGCGTGACGAGGAAGGTCGACACAAACACGGCAAAGAGAGTCAGTGCGATCATCACTTCGAGCAGCGAGAAGCCTGAATGGGAAGCACGCGGAGTCATGGCTCAAACCAATTGCGAGTAATTTCTTCCATTTTAGTTTCTCGGATATCTTCCGCTTTCGCAACGCCGCCTTGAAGACTTGCGACCGGAAAATACTCGGCATTGGTTTTTTCTTGAAAAGGGAGGACTTCTAAGTAGGCGAGCTCGTCTTGAGTACCTAAGAAAAAGAGCGCTCCGTCTCTCTCACCGGTGGGATAGAAATAGATGGAGGCCTTGGTGTCCCGGATGAGTGTCTTCTGGAAGCTGGTGGCCACACCCAGCACCTCCACTTCGGGCGAGAATTCGCGGGTGATGTCCTTGAACTCTTCCACCAAGGTGAACTGCGAGTCGAGGGCGCTGGCCTTCTTCTTTTCTTTTTCGGCTTCTTCAAGCGAGAGCTTACTCACATCCTGCATGGAGGGAAGGATCAAGTTTTCTCGGGGCCCGTATTCGACGGAATATTCGATGGGCATTTTTTCTAGGTTCACGTTCAATCGCACGAGTGTGTTGCGAAGGACCGCTTCGTTACTTGCGAAGCGTACAGCTCGATCGAGGTCGTTCAATGCATTCTGGATATCACGGTGTCGGCGCGAGTCCTCAGACGAGGGAAGTGAAGTGAAGATAATGGCCGCAAGCAGAAGAGCGACCAAGATTTCCATGAGGGAGAAACCTTGGTCTTGTGAAAGAATATTTTTAGAGATCTTTGGAGCTGATGTCGGCATCAAAACCCTCACCGCCCTCTGCATTGTCCGCGCCTAGAGAAATGATCGTGTAGGCTTTGCCGTCAGATTCGTAGATGTATTCGCCGTCCCATGGGTCGACAGGAATTTTACCGCCATCGATGTAACCTGTAGGAGAGTAGCGCTTACACTCGCGGCCTCCACCTTCGGGTTTATTTAAGAGCGCATCAAGACCCTGGTCAGTGGTCGGAAAGAAGCCACAGTCACGACGGAATTCTTTGAGGCGGTCACCGATACTCTTGACCTGAATTTTTGCTGTCTGAACTTTACCTTCTTGCAGGTTTTCAAACACCTTACCGGCCACAAAGGTCCCCGCGAGTCCCAAGAGTGTCAGAGCGATAAGAATTTCTAGGATCGACATACCAGCTTGATTTGTTTTCATACTCAACTCCCTAACTAACACTATTGAGGCTCATCATCGGAACAACAACAGCAAATACAATAAAAGCGACACCGAGTCCGAGCGCCACCATCATGATAGGCTCAAGAATCGAGGTCAAACCACCGATTTTAGATTCTACCTGTTCCTCATAGTTTTCGGAAACGATTTTAAGCATCGGCTCCAATTCTCCTGATCTTTCTCCTAGACGAATCATGTGCGTAACCAGTGCCGGGAAGTGCCCCGATTGGATGAGCGGTCCAGTCAGAGATGCCCCTTCTGAAACCGAGATCCGGGCTTTTTCGATAGCATCTTTGATGTGCACATTAGGCACCAGGTTTTTCACAATGCTTAGCGCTGTGAGAATCGGCACACCGGAGTTCAAGAGAGTTCCCAGTGTGCTACAAAAGCGCGACACATTGATCATTTTTGTGAGAATGCCGATGATGGGGAGTTTAAGCAAAATAGTATGCCATTGAGCCTCGCCTTTCGGCGTTGCGATATACCTTTTGAGCAGCCACCACGCGCCGATCATGCCAGCGATCACGGCCCACCAGTAGTTTTGAAGGAACTCGGAGATCCAGATACACGCTCGGGTCTGCAGAGGCAGCTCTTTTTTCATGGAAATGAAAATTTTGGCGATCTTCGGGATGACGAAAATGAAGATCACATTCATCATGAGAAAACCAAAGATTCCCATGATCACAGGGTAGGTCATCGCCGATTTGATCTTGTTGCGAAGTTTCATCTGAGACTCTGTGAAATCCGCTAGACGCAGCAGCACGATCTCGAGTGTACCTGAGGCTTCACCGGCGCTCACCATGTTGGAGTAAACACTGGTGAAGACTTTGGGGTGTGCACCTAGTGCATCCGCCAGCGAGGCCCCTTCCGTTACTTTCTGCTTCACTTCGCTCATCACGATTCGTAGGGTTTCGTTGTCGACCTGTTCGCTGAGCGCGGCGAGGGCTTCTGCCACCGGGATCTTGGCTTTGATGAGAGTGGCAAACTGGCGAGTCATCAAGGCTAGATCTTCCACGGTCACGCGGTTTTGCAGGCGAGCGATGAAGCTTGGGCCACCACCGGAAGCGTGAGATTTTTGCTCTTTGATATCCACGAGCATCACGCCCATGGCTTTGATTTTCTGCTTCGCTGTCGCAATCGAATCGGTGTTGATGGTCCCTTTAGTTTCCTTACCGGTGCGATCGAGGGCTTTGTAGTTATAAATCGGCATGAGTATTAGTTCTCTTCGTCGTTAATCGCGCGGATGATTTCCTCGATGGAGGTTGATCCTTCATAGATCTTATCCAGAGCATCTTGCCGAAGTGTGCGCATGCCAGAGCGTACAGCAGCTTTCTTGATCGTGGCGGCATCGGTCTTCTGGATGATCAGCGCTCGGATCTCATCGTTGATCAAGAGCAGTTCACTCACGACGGTTCGGCCCGCGTACCCGGTGCCATGACACTTGGGACAGCCGATAGCCTTGTAGACGACCACACCTTTCGGGAGCGCTTCAATGTCGAGGGCGACTTTTTCAAATTCACCAATCTCGGTCGGCTGCTTACACTCATGACAGAGCGTGCGGATGAGTCGTTGCGCCAGCACACCCACGAGTGATGAGGAGATCAAGAAGGGCTGGACTCCCATATCGATCAGACGTGTGGGAGCAGAAGAGGAGTCGTTGGTGTGTAAGGTTGAGAGCACGAAGTGACCCGTCAGTGAGGCGTTAATGGCCATCTCTGCCGTTTCTTTATCACGGGTTTCACCCACCATGACCACATCAGGGTTCTGACGAAGGATCGAGCGAAGGGCGACAGCGAAACTTAAATCAATCTTGTGGTTCACCTGGATCTGCGAGATGCCGCCTAGTTCGTATTCGACGGGGTCTTCCACCGTGATGATCATTTTATCAGGGGTGTTGATGCGCTCGAGGATTGCAAAGAGGGTCGTGGTTTTACCGTGACCAGTTGGACCGGTCACGTAGAGCACGCCATGCTTGTGACGAGAGAGTTCAATTAGACCGTCGAGGACGCGGCCTCGAAAGCCCAGGTTCTCAAGTCTCAGCACGGTGTTATTCTTCTCCAGAATACGCATAACGATTCTCTCGCCGGCCTGGATAGGGATGGTCGAGAGACGAATATCAATGTCTTTGCCCGCAATTTTAATTTTAATACGACCGTCTTGCGGGAGACGCTTCTCGGCGATGTCGAGCTTCGCCATAACTTTGATACGCGAAGAGACCGCGGCGTGAGTTTTCTTAGGCTGTCGAAGGACTTCTTGCATGACCCCGTTAACCCGGAAGCGATAGATGGTTTCTTTCTCGTAGGGCTCGATATGAATATCGGAGGCTTTCTCTTTCACTGCGCGGAAGATGATCGAGTTTACGAAACGGATCACCGGTGCTTCATCGGCGGTGGCGTCGAGGATATCGATGGGCCCGTCGAGGTCGAGGTTCTCTTCAAACTTCTCGTCTCCAATGTCGTCGACTAAGTTCCTGTTCGCTTTTTCGTAGACGCGGTTAATGGCGTCCTGGATGCGTAGGGGAGTCGTCACCACCGTTTTGATCTCTTTTTTAAAGATCGCATGCAGGTCATTGACGGCGTTGAAGTTAAAAGGATTCGAGAGCGCCACGGTCACGGAGAAGTCTGTCTCCTGGATGGGAAGGATCTCGTGGTGTTTGGCGTAGTTGATGGAGAGGTCTTTGACGATATTGGGATCAATCTCATCCACCTTCAGTTCCGACAAATACGGGATGTCGATCTGATGACAAATGACCCGGATGATATCGTGAGGGTGGATGTAGTTCTTGCGCAAGAGGATCTCACCCAACAGCCCTCCCTCGCTGCGTTGAATGTCGAGAGCCTCGTCGAGGTGAGAGCGAGTCAGCGAGCTGTGCTTAACCAGCAACTCGCCGATCTTTTCTTTATGATTCTCAACCTTGATGAGGAGGTCTTCAGATAATCCCATAGTGCCTACTCAATTGATTTACTGATGTCGAGATAGTCTGGAACCTCTGGCTCCTCGATCTCGGGCATCAGGTTAGCGTTCGTTTTGTCATTCAGGTTTTTATAAAGAGCGGCGTCTTCTTCGTTGTAGAGCGGGCCATTCTTTTGGACTTCGACCTTGGCCTTGAGCTCTTGCATCGATTTCTCGCTCGGATCTTTATCGTCGCCTTCAAAGATTCCTTGCATTCCCTGTTCGCGCTTAGCCATCACGTCCATCGTGTTGCTGGAAGCGGTCTTAGAGTAGGGCGCAAGGATTTTAGGAGTCATGAAAAAGAGAAGGTTAATCTTCTGAACTGTGCGGGACTTCGACTTGAAGAGCCAGCCGAGTACGGGGATGTCACCCAAGAGTGGAACTTTTGTAAAAGTCACGGAATCGACGTCACGTAGGAGGCCGCCCATCGCAACCGTATCCCGGTCGCGCACCATCACTTCAGTGATAGCTGAACGGACTGTGGTCGGAACCCCTCGCCCCGCAGCTGTGACTGTTGCATCCACCTGCTCAAAGTCGTCGATACGCTGATTGATTTTAAGTTTCACAAAACG
>JAJTIF010000109.1 GCA_021299675.1 Pseudomonadota bacterium
GGGATGAACCCCTGAGGATGGGACATGGCGTGACTGTAGCAGAGCGGCAGCCGGTGCCTCCCAGCTTAAGGCTAGGCGAGGTGCTCAAGGTGTGCTCGGAGATTCGAGTGACTGTGGTGGGCGGTCACGAATAAGGTCAGATAATGCCAGATAAGCCCTGTTCAAGTGGTCATACTTGAGCAGTGCTTAATCTAGCTAGGATGCCACAATACTGCAAGAAAAGCTGTAAATTCTATTAACAAAGACTGTTTTTGGATCAAACTCAACAACTTATCACTTGCCACACAAGCCCTCACCCACAAATACCAGCACTGTAAACATTTAAATGCAACATCCAAGTGCAACAACCCAGATTGTACCTACTGTGACCTCATAATAACTAAAGACACCACGCTCCAACTTAGTTCTACTAAAAACCTTGATGGTCCAAACTGCCCGTTTTGCACTTTAAACACTCCAGAAACCACTATCCATTGCATAGGAGAGTGCCCAGCTTGGGAACACATCCGTCTCAGCCTCTTAGAAGACATCAATAAATGCTGCTTACAAGCTAAAGTCCCTGCCCCTTCAAACTTTATACTCAATAGCACCCACAATTACTCTTTCATCAATAAACACCCCAAACAACCCCTTTACAAATGGGACTTATACCCTCAATTGAGTGCATCACTTGGCCTTATACCTCTTGCCACTTTAAACAAAATGTATGGCAGTCTCTTAAATAAGCAGGAAATATACAACCTTAACCATAAACTCACAACTATTATCATCAACCGTCAACATGAAATCTATAAAGAACGTAATAAGCTGTTCCATGAACTCGTCAACAGGTAAACTTTCATTGCTGCCTCCACAACACCGAGTGGCCCCGAGGGCAAGGATTACTGCTCTCCACTGTCTGTGAGAGCCTGGTTGGCCGTAGAGTGGGTCCTTTTGCGGAGGCAGGACCTGTATGGGTTTAATAAACAGTTTGTTATGTTATGTTATGTTAGTCCGATGGAGAGGGTTTTGTTTGCGTTAGCTGGGCAGACAGGGTGATTGTGGCGTCAATAACCTTGTAGGTACTGTTGATGGTATTGACTAGTTTCCACGATGGGGAATCGGGGGAACTTTTTAGGGCTGATAGGCACGCGGCCACTTTCTTTTTAGCAGTTCTGATACTTTTTAGGGCTGGTGAGTCGACAGCATAGTATTTGCTGGGCGATGTGGTGACTGTGCCCAGCTCCTTCTTCAGGGCATTATATATGGTGCTCTCTATGACCTCAGCGGAGGCGTTGTTGGGGATGTCTTGGAGGGCTTTAGCTGTGTCCTCAGCATTCAGGGCTTCCAGAATTCTTTTCTTGGCCTCTGCCACTGGTAAGTTGTTTCTGGTGTTGAGGCGTGGGACCCTACAAGGGTTGAGATATGGGGCACTTTTAGTGCGGGTGACAATGCTGGTACTGATTCTAACTAGGACCCCGTGATGGTCTGAGTGTGTGGCCATGGCACTTTCCACGGCGGCAGTGATGACCGACGAGGTCTTGCCTTGGCTAATGAAGATATGATTTATTCGAGATCTCGTAATGAAGTTTCTGGTGGGGTGGGGTTTGGTATAGGGGATTTCCCTAGTGTAAGTGGCGCTTTTGCCCGTGACTAGGGTTACGGCGTCCGCAAGTTTGTTGTTATGAATAAAGGCCTTGCATGTGGGGCTGTTGCGATTGACCCAGCAGCCTCCGTACGACACGTGGTCGACCTTACGGAAAGTAGTGTTAAAGTCCCCGGCTATAAGTTTGGTGATCTTAGTGCCCTTAAGTTTGTTAACTGCCTCTTTTATTACGTGGTCCAACGTGGGCCAGAAGGCGTTGTTTTCTTTGGCATCCACTGGGGCATAAACATTTGCTATAAGTAAAGTACTTTTTGGAAAGACCCTCAGGGCTCCTAACATGATTCTGGTGGTCCTTAGGCAAGTGGGAATGACTTGGAAGTATTTAAGGAGGGACTTCCTGACCAACATGGCCATGCCTTCTGAGTTGGTCCACTTGGCCTTTTTGGCTGCTTCGGCCTGGATGCTCTCGAGTTCGTCCTCTGTAGGTTCGTCCTTTAGGGCTTTGATTTTGTTGGCAGTCCACTTTGCTATTTTCTCTTCCAGAGTTAAGCAGTTGTGGATGATGGCATACTTGTTGGTGATTTCTGTGTCTGTGGAGATTGCTGCTAGGGTGCCTTCCAGGTGGGTCTCTTGTACCAAGAGAATGTCAACTTGCTTAGTCTTGAGGTCGTGGGCAAGAAGAAGAGTTTTCTCCTGCCATCCTCCTTGAACATTGAAGGTCATGATGTTTATACCTTTTTTAACTTTGTACTTGGGGGGGCAGTCAGGATCGTCCAGCTTGGCCTCGAGCGCCTTCAGTTTGGCGTTAACTATTTCCGTGCCCTTGGCTGCCCACTTTTTCTTTAGGGCCGAAACAAGCAAGGTTCTTTTTTGATTGGGTGAAAGTGCTTTCCATTTATTGATATTCTCCCTTTTACGTTTGATGGTAAGTGCTTGTTTGGGACTTGAGTTGGCTACGAGGGAGGGTATTGGCGAGGCCCATCCTCCTGTCAGGGTGGTTTGTCTAAGGGCCCCACCTTTAAGGCCCCCTGCGAAGTGGACGTTGATGACTTGACCAGGTTGGCAGGGAAGAGGTTCAGTGGAGTTGAAGTGTTTTGTTCCTGTGGGGGAATACACCTTCCATGTGCAACCCATGGTAAGAGGATATCCTACACTAATAAGCAATTGGGCGACCGTGGGATTGTTTGTAGCCCAAGTGTTTTTTCTGCCAAGTGGGGTATGTAGGGTGTACAGGGTGGCTGAGTTAACCGTGCTAAGGGCGCTGCCTATTGGACTAAGTCCTAGGGGTATATGACGAGGTGGCAAAATTGAGGGCGGCAAGGGGACTTTATTACTCGCAGGTAGGGAGTTATTGGCCGTGGTGGCCACCTTGGGCTTTGGCTGATAACCTTTTTTGCTTCTTGGTGGGAGGGGGGCTGTCATACTCTGCACCTCTCTTTTTGGAGCCCTTGTTGTTGGGGCTAGGACCTGCGCTGTGCTGCTGTTCGATCTGTTGGAGGCTCGTTTTGGTGCTTTTGGGTTCTTCCCTGAGGATATCCAGTTCTTCCTTAAGGTCTTCGACTTGCTGCACGAGATCTTTGATGGCGTCGGCTTGAGCGTTTTGGGCTTGGACGACTCTGCTCGCCCTTCTGTTCCCCGATACTGTCTTTTCTCCTTGTGTTGCGACAGATTGGTGGAGGCTGTTGATTTGGGCGATGAGAAGTTGGAATTCGCTCTTGTTGACCGTGGTGCTAGCTGCCGGGGTCTTCCAGTGAGACAGGCAGGACTCTTGTGTGACATGTTCCACAAAGACCTTTTTGCCTTGATGTTAGTTGTGAGCAGGCCTAAAGAAATACCTGCTACACAGGTGGACTTTCTGGACCACTCCTTGACCAGCTGGCTGAGCTCCTCCATGCAATCTGGGAAGATCAGGACTCCGCAGACTTTGCCTGACCATGTTTTGAGAAAGGCGTAGGGGAATTTGTCGAGTTCGTAGTGATCAAGGAAGGTGACCCAGTGGAGGACCTCTCCCTGGGACTCCTTTTTGTTGAGGTTGGTGGTGAGGTGAAGGACGGGGCGTGCGGCAAGGTTGACGGCGCTCCACTTGACCCTTGGCTCCAGGGTAGTACCTCCTAGCTCGAGTCCATATCCTTGTGCTCTTGAGATGACTTGGGCCACCCGGAGGCCAAGGTAGTGGTAGGTTATCCAGGCCTTGGTTCGGCCACCCTTGCTTGATTGTCCTACCAAATGTCCTAGGATGGGGACGTTTTCGCACTCTGGGTGGTCCCTGGCTAACTCGTTGAGGAACCTTACGAAGGCTGGTCCGATGGCGTGTTTTGGGAATCTGGTGGCTTCCCCTGACCAATTAACCGAGACTGTGTATGGTTCGTCGTCAGGCTTGACGAGGTGGAGGTCGTAGTGGGGCCCACAGGCCTTGAGCCAGGCCTCCTCGTGGATCATGTCTCCCTTAACTCTAAGGTAGACTGCTGGAGTCCATTCGTCGAACTTCTCTGCTGACCATATGGGTACACCACAGGATCTGATCTTGTTGAGGATGGTACCCTTGAGCTCTTCCATTTGGAGCTTGGGTCCCAAGGTGTCTTGGTTCTTACAGGTGAGAGGATGTGGGTATTGTCCTACCTGTATGTTTGCCACAATTACAGCATACATCTTGTCATCTGAGTTACCTGGGAGGGGCTGGAAATCGTAGAGGTCTCCTTTCTCGTGTTTGTAGAAAGTGGTGTTGAACCTCTCCCTCGTCATAGTAAAGGAACCAAGCTCGTTGATCTTGTCCCTTGAGCTTTTGGTGGGAGCAGGGGCAATGGGGTCCTTGGTTTCATCCTCAGAATCGGATCCCACAGAGAGTGAGGAAAAGTCGTTGCGTGTTGACATAGTGCACGTAGGTGTAAGATCCATAAAAGTCTTTAACTCGCTAAGTTCACAGTTATAGTTTATTAAAGGGACAGTAGTATTTGCACACTTTGGTTTGTGTTTGTGTGTGGGTGCAGGACCCACTCCTTCTATGGTAATGTGTTCATAGACGGTATCTCTGGTGCATTCAGTGTTACCCGTTTGCCCTTTAGAGTTTGGCTGGGAGGAAAGTCCCGCCTTGAAACTGGCACGTGTCCCTTGACCGTTACCGTTTGTTACCCCGGTGTCTTCAGGTTTCCCCGTTGACCCATTAAGGTGGCTAGAAGGGGGAGCACCACTCCCCCTTCTTGAACGGGTGAGTGTGGAGTTGACATACCTTGTAATGTCCCCTCCTAAGGCTCCAACATCATAGCTCATTGAAGAACGCCCTTATCTGATTATTTTGGCACGGGTCTCTCTCTCCTACCGCCTTGAAAATGGATCGTTGTCTGATCCGACTTCACATTCAGATACATTGTCATATATAAAAAAATAGCCAGAGGTTTAAAACAAAATCCATCACTTTTCCAAAATTTAAGTTTTTCCCACCGTCTTGAAAATGGATCGACGCACAAAGTTAACACAGTAAATCAAAAGCGAGCTGGTATTGATGTAACATCATAGCCAACATTGTTTGGCCTTTTTTTTTGCTAACATTTACTACCACCACACATGTCGCACACAAATTCAAATTTTTGAGTTCA
>JAJTIF010000059.1 GCA_021299675.1 Pseudomonadota bacterium
CAAAAACAGCTTGATAGCAGTCCATTAGATGTTCAACGCCCTGCATCGCACGATGCGGGGTTCTTTCTTCTGGCAATTGATAGATTTTGGCAATTTCATTTTTAGATAAATTTAGCGACTGAGGAAATGAAGTTTTGGTCTGAACAGCCTTTTGAGCGAGCAAAGCCCAATACATCGATGCAAAATCGAGCCAATGATAGGGCCAATGAAGCCGTTCTTGAGTATACACATCCACCAATTGCATAAAAAAGCCACGATCAAAGGCTGGATTTTGGCAAACAAAAACTGTTTTGCCTCGCTCCACCCCCTGAGCGGTAAAAAGAGAAATAATCTCGCGCCCTGCTTCTGAAGCAGATTTGCCTTGAGAAATTTGATCGAATGTATAGCCATTGATGACAAGACTTGCTGGATCGGCCTGAGCCCAAGAGGACTCTGGTTGCTTGATAAGGCTTTGATAAGATAGCTTTCTTTCGCAAGAGGTCATATCGACAACTTGAAAGGCAATATCAATGGGACAATGTCGCGTACAATCAAGACCTGTTGTCTCTATATCTAGAAATATTGCCTGCATGGACGATACACTCGGAATTTCGAAAATTGACTAGTAAAAGTCTACCTTAGCAAATGGGCCTTAGGTATAGCAAGAAAAATTTCTATGAATACAAAAGGTTCACAAAATCGGCAACGGGACTCTTTTTTAAAGACTCTCTTAACTTAACTGAAGATTGTATGAGTCTACATTTCTCTGTCGCCGCCTCACAACCCTATGCTTTATAGTTTTTTTGGGGAAGAAAAACTGAAGATCGTGGCTGAAAAGCACCTGAAAGGTGTTATCTCTCTAAAGCCCAGTCCGAAGTGCGAGGGAGCTTTGCGACCGAGACACGAAGGGCTGGGTAGACGAGGAAAAATACGATAGGCCTAGAAGGGCGACTCTCTTTTTTGAGTCTGCCTTCTAGGCCTAACGAATCATTCCGCAATCTGCCCAGCCCTTCGGGCCTTTTATTTAACTACTCAGCTGCAGCGAAATCTAAAGAATCATCATCGAAATCGAAAACCAGCTCTTCTTCGAGCTCTCGATCGACAAACTTCTTCACTTTTCTATGATGACCAAATCCGGTACCACCTGGAATAATATGTCCCATGATGACGTTTTCTTTAAAGCCAAGTAGGAAATCCGTTTTTCCTGCACAAGCTGCTTCTGTGAGTACCCGCGTCGTATCTTGGAAGGAAGCCGCAGAAATAAAGGACTCTGTACTAAGAGAAGCTTTAGTGATTCCTAATAGAACAGGCAATGCTTGAGCAGGTTTGCCGCCTTCTTTAGCCACTTTATTATTCTCTTGCTCGAATTCCTTCTTATCCACTTCTTCACCATAAAGTAGACTTGTATCACCTGGGTCAACAATTCTGACCTTTTTCAACATTTGGCGAACGATAATCTCAATGTGTTTATCGTTAATGTCCACACCTTGGAGACGATACACTTCTTGAACCTGGTTCACTAGATATTTCTGCAATTCGCGAACACCGCAAATTTCAAGAATTTCATGCGGAATCACGACTCCACCAGTCAATTGCTGCCCTTTAATTACATGGTCCCCCCGTTGAACAACTAGGTGTTTTGTATGAGGAATCAAGTGCTCTTCTTCCATGCCAGAAACTTCATCTCGTACCACGACGATACGTTTATTTTTCTGTACACCACGGAAGTCGACGACACCATCGATTTTCGCAATCTCGGCTGAATCGCGAGGTTTACGAGCTTCAAAGAGCTCAGCGACACGCGGCAAACCACCCGTAATATCTTTCGTTTTCATCGCCGCACCACGTGGCAATCTGGCAAGCAGTTTACCCGCAGAAGCATATTGCTTTTCTTCAACAGAAATGATCGCACTTGCAGGCAATGGATAGGTTCCAATCAGCTCTTGGCATGCTTCATCCGCATAAATCAAAATCTGAGGGTGCAATTCTCCACGATGCTGCTTCACAACAAGCTCTGTTTGCCCTGTGTGCTTATTGAGATCTCGTTCGGTCGAGATTCCTTCTACAAGATCTTCGTATTTTACATATCCTGGACGATCGCAAATGATTGGAATATTGTGTTGTTCCCACTCACCTACTTTTGTGTCGGCTTTGACTTTAGAACCATCTGGCAGCAAAATCTTTGTGCCCAATTCAACAGCAAATACTTGTAACGGCTCAATTGTTTTTGTGCTGAGCAACTTACGATACTCTTCGATCGAACGTCCTTCATCACGTACAATATTTAGGGATCCATTTTTGTTTAACGAGATCCAATGTCCTTCATCATTTTGAACAACACGAATATCTAGATAAACGAGGATTCCATCATGATCCGCCATAATTTCAGGAGTTACGTTACCTGACGCAATACCTCCCAAGTGGAACGTACGCATCGTGAGCTGCGTTCCTGGTTCACCAATCGATTGTGCAGCAATAATACCAACTGCTTCGCCCATTCCTACACGACGTCCATTTGCCAAATTGATTCCGTAACACTTGGAACAAACACCTCGACGAGTCTCACAAGTCAAAACAGATCTGATTTTGACACTTTCGATTCCAGAATCGTCGATTGCTTCTGCTTGAAGGATTGAAAGCGTATCTCCTGCTTTTGCAAGAATTTTGGTACGATCCCCTGGAAGGTAGATATCGTCACAAAGAGTCCTTCCAAAAAGACGATCTTTCAGAGAAAGAAGCTCTTCTTGCCCTTGTTTAATGGCAGCCACTTCAATTCCATTCAGGGTACCGCAATCCTCTTCGGTAATAATTACATCTTGTCCGACGTCCACAAGACGTCGTGTTAGATATCCAGAATCCGCTGTTTTCAACGCAGTATCGGCAAGACCTTTACGCGCACCGTGAGAAGAAATAGAGAATTCCAATACCGTTAATCCTTCACGGAAGTTTGACGTAATCGGAGATTCAATAATTTCACCTGAAGGACGAGCCATCAATCCACGTAGAGCACCGAGCTGTTTAATTTGCGATTTGTTTCCACGAGCACCTGAATCTAACATCAGATACAATGGGTTCATGCGCGATTCATCGACTTGGTTGAGAAGCTTAAAGAGCTCCTCAGAAAGAGTCTCTGAAACTTCGGTCCAAATACTAATCGTCTTAGACTGTCTTTCCCCGTCTGTAATGATCCCTTCATCATATTGCTTTTTCACTAAAGCTACACGGTCGTGAGCCTCTTTCAATATCTTTTGTTTGTTTGGCGGAATA
>JAJTIF010000197.1 GCA_021299675.1 Pseudomonadota bacterium
AGCTCCCGTTACGACACAAACAGAACCGGTTGCTCGTGAAACAAGAGTTAAGAGCATTGCTGAAAAGCTAGGTTTTATGAATTTTGATGAGGATGAGTTCGACACTCCGTCTTTCATGAAAAGAGAAAGATCACAGGATTCATCGATCAATTAGTGAAAAATTTTAAGGCTGATCCAATTCTTGGGTCAGCCTTCTTTTGATATCTTCCGAATCAGCTTCTTTAGCAAATAACACAACCCACGACTCAATCTCATCACCATCGACATCTATTTTGTAGTGGGTTTGGATATAAAGTGGAATAGCTTCTTTTTTCCAGATTTCCTTCTTCCACTCCACAACTCTCACCCCTGCTTCTGGGTCGTTTGGTGTGGACTTTAGGGTGTAGACATCCTTCCATTTAAAATTTAGAAAAAAGCCAGAGTGCTCTTTGCAAAAATGTTTGTTTTCATAAGTCTTTATGCATGTCTTGCAAAAATAATCATCGCAGATAGCGCAGGCTGCCTCTGATGGCTCATTGGGATGAAGGTGGCAATTCGCCTCGAGAATCAATTTTTCTTTAATCTTCTGCGACTCAGTCATTCGCTTCTTGATCTCGGGATGAAATTTATCAGGCGTGGTCTTCTCTTGAAGCTTGGGTAGTAGTTTGAGGGCAAAGAGTACGGCGCCGATAAGCACAATAATCAGAATAACGAGAAGAATGATGACCAGTGTAAGGAGAATGTTTTCCATTATGCTATTAAGTGTACTTGGGTTACGGGCTTATAGCCAAGAAGGGCCTGATAAAATTGCCTCACAATAATTCTGAGTTGATCCTTAAGGTATTCTTCATTTCTGCCAGCAAGATCCCCGTGGAGCCGATTCCAAAGCAATTTCTCCAGCTTTTCATGGTGTGAATCTACCAAAAGGGGAAGGCCCTGAGTCGTGAGTACGAGCTTTGATTTTTTGGGGTCTATACTCAAAAAAACAACACCATTACAAGCCAGCTTGCGGCGCTGTGATATTTGAGTGCGTTCAATCACGAGATCTTTCCCGTGAATGATTTCAGGCTCTACGACCTTTGCTTCACGAATTTTGTAAGTTTTGTCTGGGTAAAAGACGGCACTGTGACCGTTATAAAAGAGCTCAGCCTTCACTTGAGGATATTTATTTTTAATCCAATCCTGGTGGCGTTTAAGAAAAAAACTCTCACCATGAATTGGAAAGTAAGCATCGGGCTGGATTTGATCAAGAATCATCTGTAGATCTTTGAGTCCAGGGTGTCCCGAAGCATGAATGCGGTAATCATAAGCCGATATAACTTCTGCGCCAAACTCGGTTATTTTATTCATGATGCGAGAGATCTTTTTCTCGTTTCCAGGGATGACCTTTGAACTAAAAACAACTTTATCAGAGGGAACAAGTTTAAAGGTGGAGTCTTCGCCGAAACAAAGTCTTCTGAGTGCACTGAGAAAATCTCCCTGGCACCCAGAAACGATAACCAAGAGCCGATCATTCTTGGGATCGACTTGAGAGCCGTCGAGAATATCTTTTTCTTCAACACCATCAAAGAATCCTGCGGCCATGGCAGCTTTTATGTAAAATTCAACTGATCGCCCTAAAACGACAATCTTTCTTTTGTGCTTGAGCGCCATCAGACAGATGGAGTTGAGGCGATAGATGTTTGAGGCAAAAAGGGTAATAAAAAGGCGGCGATCTTCTCTGGAAATGAGAAAGTCTAGGTCCGGCAAGAGATCTCTTTCTGAATCCGTCTTAATGTTTAAGAGAGCGTTGGTTGAATCTAGAAAGTAGGCAGATCTCTGAACACTTTTTGTGAGTTTGATAACCTTCTCTATATTGAAGGGTTTTTCGAACATTGGATTGAGGTCAAATTTAAAATCAGAGATGTAGAGAGCGCCCCAGGTTGATTTCAAATCTTTTATGAATAGCCCAAAAGTTTCTGGGATTGAGTGGGTTACATGAATAGGGTGAAACTCTAATCCGGCCAATTCAATAACGGAGTTCTCAATATAGGTTACGAACTTAGGCTTGAGATTGCGTTCAAGGGACTTCTTCTTAATCAGTTCGTGGGTGAAGCTTCCTGCATAGATGGGAAGATCCGGAAAACGCACCATAAAGTGAATGAGTGCACCTATATGGTCCTCGTGACCATGTGTAATGATGATAGCCTTAAGACGTTGAGGATTAAGAAAATTAAAATCAGGAATGAGATAATTAATGTCAAAGAAATCTTCGTACGGAAAGAGAAGACCGCAGTCGATGACAATATCAGAATCAAGGGTAGAGATTAATGTAAAATTCGAACCAATCTCCCCAACGCCTCCGATTGGTGTCAGTGAGAAAAGTGGGCTATTCATAGTGAGTCTCTATAGAGCTCGACGATCCGTGCGGCAAGGATTTGACTAGCAACATCTGTTTCTTCGCCCACGACAAAATCTGCGTACTGCCTTTGTGGGTCAAGATACTTTTGATACATGGGTCGAACCGTATCGTAATACTGTGCGATGACTGATTCTAAAGATCTTCCGCGTTCCTTCACGTCTCGATGAAGTCTGCGCGTGAATCTGATATCAGAGTCAACGTGAAGAAAGCACTTAATATCTAGTAAATCTCTGATCTTGTGGTCAAAAAGAGTAAAGATACCCTCAAAAATGATGATCTTGGAGGGGCCCAAGAGAGTTGAATCATTGGTTCTGACGGACTGAGAAAAATCATAGATTGGCGATTCGACCGGAATGCCAGATTTAAGCTGTTCAAGATGGGATCTGATGAGGGGCCAATCAAAGGCGTCAGGATGGTCAAAATTAGGCTTTCCTGTCGTTGTGTAATGGGATTGAGGGAGCTCAGGCAGGTAGTAGGAGTCCATGTGTAGGACGCTAACAGCCTCTTGTGGGATGTATTTTAGTACTTTGTGGGCAAAAGTGGTTTTTCCGGAGCCTGATCCCCCGCAAATTCCAATCAGAAAAGTTTTGGATTTCATAGTCGGGTTGAGTATTTATCAGCTTCAGGGCTGAACGTCTATTAAGTGAAAAATTTATATAATAACAAAGAGCATCGAAAGAGCTATAAGGCAAACATGGGATTTAAAGTTGTAAGCGTTTTTAACATACCCTCTCGCCGTCTTGCCGAAGAGATGCAGCATTCTGCCATGGTGGACTTCGACTGCACGGGTGTGGAGGAATACTCCCTCAATGAAGCCGAGGTGGATGAGCTTTTGGGCATGCGTTCATACTCCGGCGGGGATCTGCCTGAGGAGGTGCTTAACGAAGTGGACAATCGAGTCCTTACCCATAATTTTCATCAAAAATTCTACTTTGACTCAGATAAGTCTTTCGACTTTTTTGCTCACATTAGAACAATTTATCTCTGTGAGGCTGAGCACACAGAGATCGTTCAGACGGATTGGAATAGCGAATGGAAAAAGCACTACAAACCGATCCGTGTTTCTGACACATTTTTGATTCTTCCAGAGTGGGAAGCGTCTTCTAACTTACCGAAAAATAACTTTGTTAAAATTCATCCCGGCATGGGTTTTGGTACCGGATCCCATGAAACAACCCACCTCTGTCTCAAGAGTTTTCTTGAACTTGAGGCTCAGTTTTCAGAAAAAACTCAATTCATGGACTACGGGTCTGGCTCTGGCATCTTGGGTATATCTGCTCTCATTAGGGTTCCTCGTTCAGACTGTGTCATGGTTGATATTGATCAAGAGGCTCACGATAATTGTCTGCAAAACCTTGAGTTGAATAATATTGCAATTGACCGTGTTAAGATGATTTTTGTTAAGGATCGACCGGCACATAAATTCAAATTAGTTTTTGCCAATATTCTACAAAATATTCTTCTCCATGAATCTTCCTATCTCATTAGAAGCGTCGAAACGAGTGGCTATCTGATTCTATCAGGCCTGCTAGTTAGTCAGCTTGAGGAGACCCTTACTCACTATCTGAAGAGCGGAGAATGTGAGCACATAAAAACAGAAGCCAAAGGCGAGTGGGGAGTTATTGTTTTAAGGAAAGCGCGATGAAGGCGCTTTACGTTGCCGAAACAGTCCTGAAGATTGGCCAACTTTTAGATATAAAAGATGAAGACTACCATCATCTGGTGGTCGTAAGCCGAATGAATAAGACCGAAATGCTTCTGCTCTTAAACGGTTCAGGGACGGGGTATCTGGCGAGGGTGCTTGAGATTACTAAAAAAGCTCTCAAGGTTGAAATTGTTGAATCTCGCGTGAGCAGCAACCACCCCAGACATAGCGTAATGATATTGATCCCCAAGAAAGATTCACTCGATTTAATGATTAAAGCGTGTGTCGAGCTAGCAGTCAAAGAGGTGATTTTGGTGCGGGGCGATCACTCGGTAGAAAGAGTTCCAGAGACAAAAAAACTTGAAAAAATGGTTAAGCAGGCCTTAGAGCAATCGAATAGCTTTCATGATCACAAGCTTAAACAAGCCAACTTAAGGGAATTCAATTTCTCTCTCTATGAGAGTGTCAATATTTTGGATCTTTTGGCTCCCGAGGGAAGAGCCAAAGGAAAAGTGGGATCAAGTGAACTCTTGGTTGTGGGCCCAGAGGGAGGTTTTAGTGACGCAGAAAGAAGTTTTTTTCAGACTATCCCCAACGTTAAATACATCTCACTTGAAACAAATATTCTAAGAGCACCGACGGCACTAATCGCAGGACTCGGTTGGCTTTATGCTAAGAACTAAGTAATCTATTGATATAACCTTCAGGAGACAGCGATGGATCTTTCATCAATTAATAGCGAACCTAAAAGAGTAGCCTTTTTTGATGATAATGAAGACTTCGAATTCAAGCCTTTGAGTGAAGGACTGGGATTTCACCATGAAGAAAAGATTTCTATCCAACCCCAGGTGACAGTTTCAAAGACTTCTATCACCAAGACTGTTAGATTAAATCCAAGCCAACCAACTGTTTCTAATAATTCAAACTTCATTCAATCAGACCTTGCTCTCTTTTATGAAAACAAAACAACTCCTGTTCAAGAAGTCATGGATGAGCCGATTGTTGAGCCAGAAGCGCTAAAGACAATTCGGTTCGCTGCGTATTTTATTGATTTCACCATGGTGGCACTGGTGACCTCTTTCACCTTAGGTTTAGTTTCACAGATGACGGGAATTGATTTTGTAGAGCAGCTCACGTCTCTCGAAGAAATGTCTCTCATTTCTGTTGGATTCATATTTTTTAGTTACTACTTCGTTTATTTCACTCTTCTAGAAAAGATGCAGGGAAAAACATTCGGAATGGATTTATTCGGATTAAAATTAAAACCAAAGAACGAAATCAGCTTGGTCGGCGTTTTTCTCTATGAGATGACTATCCTTTTAGGCTTCTTGAGTTTTGGACTAACTAATTACTTCAATCTTCCCGAGTTGATTTGTGGAATTAAAGTGATTGAGAAAAAATGATCCTTTCATCAGGCACCAAAAAATTTATCGAGCTCAATCAGGGCAAGAAGATTGTCTTCACAAATGGATGCTTTGATATTTTGCATCGAGGGCACGTTACGTACCTCTCAGAGGCAAGAAAGCTTGGTGATTTGCTTGTCGTAGGTGTTAATTCCGATGCAAGCGTGAAGCGTCTCAAGGGACCTTCGCGACCCATTAACTCCGAGGCCGACAGGGCTTTCGTGCTACTGGGTCTTAAGACTGTAGATGCCGTCGAGATATTCACGGAGGACACTCCTCTTGAATTAATAAAACTTATCCGCCCTCACGTGCTAGTAAAGGGCGGGGACTGGAAAATAGAACAGATTGTGGGTGGTACAGAGGTCTTGTCTTGGGGCGGGAGGGTGCTCTCATTGAATTTTGTAAACGGGTTCTCGACGACTTCAATTATTGAAAGATCAAGGGCTTAGACGCCAATATTATGGGGCACTTCAACCCCAGATCTAATGTAACAGCATTTACAGCAGCTTCAGAACTACAAATAAACACACCATAAACCCATGATTTCATGGGAAATCTCTATTTGGTTGACCAATTCACGCGGAAATAGCTCAAGATAAATCCGACCAATCCGATCAGACTTGTAAGCTTTTAGGTTGGTAATGGGACTGGCTTCAAGGCGTAACGGTTAGTTGATTTAAGGAGTACGTTTATGGGTTTAAGGATCAACACAAATATTGCCGCACAAGAGGCACAGAGGAATTTACGTGTAAATTCCGCTGAACAAGAAACTGAGTTTGCTCGATTAAGTTCGGGGAAACGCATCACCAAGTCATCAGACGATGCAGCTGGCTTGGCGATTTCGAAAAAACTAGAAGCATCAACTCGAGGCCTGAAAATGGCAACGAGAAACGCAAACAATGCCATCTCTATGGTACAGGTTGCAGAGGGAGGATTGAACGAATCGACGAATATCCTTTCTCGTTTGCGAGAACTCTCAATCCAAGCCGCCTCCGACACGGTCGGTGAGCAGGAGAGAGGCTTCCTTAATCTTGAATATCAACAGCTCAACCAAGAGCTTGATCGTATTGCAGTAACGACAAACTTCAACGGGATGCCACTCTTAAAAGGTGAGGGCAAAACAATGGAGTTCCAGGTGGGTGCCTTTGGCGGTGAAGAAAATAGAATTTCCTTCGAAGCCGGCTCCACAGACGCGACAGCGGAAAATTTGGGAATTCGAGGTACCGACATTACCGATAAGTCAGGGGCTTCAAAAAATCTTGAGAAAATTGATAAAGCGATTGACCAAGTGAGTGGATATCGAGCCAATTTGGGTGCAATTCAATCACGACTTGGATCCACAATATCGAATCTTGAGATTGCAACCGTAAACCAAGACGCAGCGAAATCAAGAATCGAAGATACAGACTTTGCTGAATCCACATCCAAACTCGCTTCAATTAATATTATGAAATCTGCAGGTACATCTGTGTTAGCTCAGGCTAAAGATTTACCGGCAAATGCATTAAGACTTTTGGGTTAAATTATCCTGAGTCCGTTAGCGTACCCTTATAGGCCCATACCAACCGCAGTTTCCTGCGGTTGGTCCTTGGTCAAAAGGATCAGTCAGTGTCCGATAATGATAATAAGCTAAAAAAAATTTATGATCCTAAGCTTATTACTTCATTGCTAATGGCTACCAAAGAAAAAGCAGAACAAGTTTTAGTTTGGAAATTTCTTGGTACAAAAAAAGTTACAGCGAGTATTAGGATTACTGTCATAAATAAAGCTAACGGCACCCTTGTGTTTTCCCCAACTCTAGAAGATGCCGATGTTTTGAAAAAGATTATTAGTAGCTCTGAATCGGTTAACTTCTATATCCCCGGCGGATCAACCCTGTTTCAATGTAATATCAAACAAATTGAAAGCCCAGAGCGTATCATCGTGTATGCTCCAAAGTTTATTGCCCAACTCGAGCGAAGAAAGTGGCTCAGATTAAAAACCATCGACAAACAGAATGTACGCATCCAATTTAGTAAACGAATTGATCCAATAAAAACAACCCAACAATTCTTCCGAAAAAACATATTTGATCTAGGGGTTGGTGGAATGGCCTTGGTCATGACCAAGGCAGAATCAAAGTCATTTATTCAGGGTGAACTCATAAAAGGTGTGGAGTTGTTGATAGACGATTTCAAAATCGTTGTTGACCTTGAAGTCTTAAACCACATTGAGTTAAAGCCAGGCCAAGAAAGTGACCAGTTCTATAAAGTTTGGAAAATCGGATTCCGCTTTGCTGGGTTGCAAAAAAAAGATCAAGAGATCATTTCAACTTTTGTTTTCAAAAATATCGGCTCTTCAATAGCTGTTTAACAATCAACTCAAGCCGGTATACAATCTCGAGATGAGACTCGTTGCAATTTCCGATATTCATATTAATGAACACGATGATAATGGGCTGACTTGCTTCAGAAATTTCAGCACCCACGCTCTTGTGAAAGACGCCACACACATCGCCCTCATGGGAGATATCTTCGATTTAGTAGCGGGAAATCACCACGAGTATGACAAGCGCTGGGAAGAAGTTTTCAAAATCATAAAAAGTTTCTGCGAACAGGGTAAGGTCGTATATTTTGCGGAAGGCAATCACGATATGCATCTAAAGCGCTTGCTTAGTCGTATCTCAAGCGGGTGGCACTCTCATGCAACACACCTTGTCCATATTGAGGACTATCTGGTCATAGATTTTCTGGGCAAAAAAGTTCATCTGAGTCACGGAGATGAACTCAATGTTCACGATGTGACCTATCTCAAGTACAAAAAATTTATTAAGAAATTTCCGATGGGTTTGATTGCAGATTTTATATTGCCCATCAGTGTTCTCGATTATTTAGGACATAAAGCTAGCAAGAAATCGAGAAAGTACGGATCCACACGCTTTAATGAGGAAGATGTAAGGTTCAAATTTCGAGAAGGATTATCCAAATATTTCAACACAGGAATCGATATAGTTGTTGGCGGACACTCGCATGTTACAGACAACTATTTAAATGGGAACCTAACGTATCTCAACAACGGCTATCCCCCCAAGTCAAACAAGTTCATTGTTATTGATAATGAGGGGCCCAGATTAGAAACCCTAGTGTAAGGGAATCATCGCCTCGATTTCTTTTTTAATGCCTTTCTTGTCATGGAGCTCTTTGACAATAGAAACGGTTCGATCAGAACCGGAATCGAGAGAAGTCTCCTTACTAACGACAATAAGATTGTCAGCAAAAGCAGCAATTTGTGGGAGGTGGGTGATGGTCACTACTTGAGAAGCACTTGCGACTTTTGCCAAGCTTCTACCGATATGAAGAGCTGTCTCGCCCCCCATTCCAGTGTCGATTTCATCGAAAAGAAAGATGCTAACGGAGTCATGGGAAGAGAGTACTTGCCTGACTGCCAGGAGAATCCGTGAAAGTTCGCCGCCCGAAGCGATCTCTTTGACTTTGAAGAAACCTTCACCTGGATTCGTTTGTGCCAGGAATTGAAGCTTGGTAAGGCCTGCCTCACAAAAGGATTCAGATTTTGTTACTTCGAAAAGTAGTTCTGCCCCAATCATGCGCAAGTCACGCACAGCAAGAGTCAGTGCAGTAGAGAGTTTTTTAGCGGCATCGATGCGCTTTACGTGTAAGTCTTGTGCACACTGATGGAACAATTTCTCAGTATTTATAATTTTTGCGGTTAAAGCCGTAATTTCTTTCTCAGAATTCACGATGCGGCCGAGGTCTGCTTCAAAGGTGGTTTTCGCATCAAGAATGGATTCTACCGTTCCACCGAATTTTCTTTTAAGCTTTGAGTACAAGTCCAGTCTATCAATGACCAATTGAAACTGCTCAGGGTCTAGGTCCGCAAGCGAGAAGTTTTCAACTGTATCCGAGAAGACTTCGAGTGAACCCTCAAGGTCATTGAAGCGACTAAGGAGCTCTGGGGGAATAAGGGAAGAGTTCTTGAAAAGATGAGAGCGAAGTGACTTTACCAAAGAGCTTACGCCATCAGATGATTCGGACCCATGGATCATATCCTTAAGCTGTGCCAGGAAAGTTTGTTTCTTGTTGACGTTAAGGTGATCACTCTTGAGTGCGATTAGATTCTCTTCGTCTCCAATTTGGGGGTTGAGCTGGTTAATCTCGTTTAGCTGATAGTTGAGATAGTCAACTTTCTGTTCACTCTGCTCCTGAGATCGCTCAAGGAGCTCTCTCTCGGACTTGAATTTTTGAATCTGCTGATAGTAATCCTTCACTTCTTTAGCGAGTGCCGTGGTCGAACTGAATTGATCGAGTAGTGCTAACTGATAGGACTCGCTCATCAGTTTTTGATTCTCAAATTGCCCAACAAGATCAATGTGTTGTCTGGAGAATGCCACGATTTGGGACAGGTTACAGCTCATATGGTTAAGCCAGCAGCGGCTGGTACCATCTTTTTTTATGATCCGCTTAATTACAACACTGTTTTCA
>JAJTIF010000049.1 GCA_021299675.1 Pseudomonadota bacterium
CATACACTCTCCAAAAAGTGCGTCCTATCCGTAGAACTAATGGTGCAAAATCCGTTTGCATGCCAAATACATGCAAGAACTGTGCTCATTTTTACATAGGTAGATTTTGTAAGCTTTTTTAGGGACTTAAGGGCCAGATTGACACCTAAGTAGGCAAGCAGGGTGTCTATATAATAGACACCCCACTAGATTACTGACGTAGGTCCTTGAGCACCACTTTCACCAGGCGGCGGATGTCCTTCTCTAGGGCGGCTTGGGTATGATAAGGATGCTCTTTCCCATCGAGAGAACAAAACCGATTCGAGTACATCAGGGCGAAGTGCACGATGCTAGAGAAGATCATCTTCACCGCCCAAAACATCTCGGCTTCACTGATGGGTAGATTCAACTCTTTAACGATCGCGGTCGCGAAGGCGCGGCTGCCGGGAGGCCCGAAGTCTTCCTGCGGAAGGTGCTTCTCGTCCATACTCATATCAGAGAGCATCATTTTAAAAACGGAACGGAGCATGTTTGATTTTTCTAAGAAATACCTGAAGGTCCAAACCGAGAACTCCTCTACCGATTTATCGGGATTATTTGCTATATAATCTTCGATCGCTTTCGAGGTCTCTTGATAGCCAAGCTGCATGATTTGGAAGAACAGGTTCTGCTTACTGGAGAAGTGGTAGTTCAAGGCCGCGATATTAACCCCCGCAGAACTTGCGATCTCGCGCACACTCGCGCCCTCAAAGCCCTTAAGAGCAAAGAGTTCGCGAGCGGAATTGATGATCTTTAGTTTCGTGTCATGGAGTTGTTCTTCAGTCATGCCAAACTCTCCTCTTCTACACTCGCCTCTACCTCTTTACCAACCTTAGAGAACATTCTAAAGCCCGGCAGCCTTAGCAAGAAGGCGATCCAGTCTTCGAGGATAGCGTAGGCCGGTGGAATAAAAATCAAAGTAAAAATAGTTCCTGTGGTCAGTCCCCAGGCCATCGCCATGGTCATGGGAATCAGCATTGCGTCTGAGCCCCCAATACCATAGGCAGTTGGAAAAAGACCGGCCACAGTGGTCAGTGAAGTGGTGATCACGGCACGCAGTCTCATGCCCGAAGCTTTCACCAGGATTTCATGCAGAGACATTTCCCCTTCTTTCTCCATACTCTGAATGAAATCGATCAACACGATTCCTGAGTTCACGATGATTCCAGCCAGACCAATGATACCAATCAGGGCCATGAAGCTGATGGGGCGCCCATGCAGGTAGAAGGCGATACTAAATCCGATGAGACCCAGCGGGATCGTCATCATAATAATAAAAGGGGCCAGGAATGAGCGGAACATGAAAACCATCAGGGCAAAAATCCCAATGAGCGCTAGCACCATCGCTTGAAACAAGGACTGAAGAGACTCTGCCGTACTCTCTGCTTCGCCACCAAATACCAAAGAGACCTCAGGGTAGTTAAGCTGAAGTTCTTTCCAGTATTCGATGAGGATGGCGTTGGCTTTAGGCGAGGTCATCGTGACCCCGTCGACCGATCCAGTCACTGTGCGTGCGCGCTTGTAGTCTCGTCGCTTGATCTGAGGTGTCCCGGGTTTGCTCTCGAAGGTTGCGAGCTGAGAGAGGGCGATGAGGTTTCCTTGACGATCCATCACGGGAATGCTTGAGAGATCATTAAAGTCGCGGCGGTTGTCGTCTTTGAACTTTACGTTAAGTTTAACTTCTTTGTTATTGAGGGTCACATCAGAGACAAGGATCCCTCCGAAGGCAGAACGAACAGTCGTGCCGATATCAGTGACGGAAACGCCTAGGCGGTCAGCCAGGGGGTAATTGATCTTGACCATGACTTCATCTGAGTCCACGACGTCTTCGACCTTGACGTCACTAATGCCTTGAATGGATTTCAGTTTGGCCGTTACCTGCGAGATCACCTCTTGCAGCTTCTCCCCATTACTAGAGCGGAAAGTAGCGTCGATCGGTGCTCCAACCGGAGGACCGTTAACCAACTCCTCGATCACCACTGTGCCATAAGGTGTAGTATCGATCCCCTCACGCAGTTTTTTAAGAAAATCTGTATAGGGAATATTATTTTTGGCAAACTCGGTTGCGTAGATACTCACAAGCCCTTGGTTCGCCCCTTCTCCCCCTTTAGGGTCTCCCGGACGGCCGACTGATGTACCCGAGCGGGCCACCACTTCACGCACCCACTCTTTGCCACCGACCTCAAGAATCTTTTGGCTCAGGGCCATCACGCGTCTCTGCGTCTCATCCAAAGGTGTGCCAATGGGCGCTTCGAGGCGAGCCATGTAGATTTCTGTTTGCTCGGCTGGAAAGAGAACAAACTTATTCCCTAAGGCCATGAGCATGACGGCACCTACAATAAGTCCAAACATGCCCCCAACGGTGATGTAGCGGTGGTTCACCACCCACTCCATGAAAGCCTCGAACTGAGTGCGGTATTTGGCGAACCAGTCCTTGCCCCCCTCGCTAGTCATTTTGACTTTAGAGCCTACAAACGAGAGACGCATGGGGAGAAAGAAAAAGGATTCTACCAGAGAGATCAGAAGCGCAATCGAGACGACGATGGGGATCGCCATGATGAACTTGCCCATGATGCCTTTGGTGACAAGCATCGGAAGAAAGGCGGCAATCGTGGTGAAGGCCGTGGCCGTAATAGGGGCCCACAGGTCTACAATGGTTTTCACCAAGGCTGCGTGAGTCTTCATTCCCTCCTGGCGCAGCTGGACGAAGTTGTCGGTGATCACAATCGAGTTATCCACCAGCATTCCCATAGAGATGATGAGCGCGAGGATGGTGATGGAATCGAGGTTCATCCCCATCATGGGCATGATCCCGAGAATCGCGAGGATCGCTAAAGGCAAGGAGATGCTTGCCATGATCCCCACCCACCCGGGCATAAAAATCAGTAGGGCCGTAAGTACAATCACGAGTCCAGAAATGGCGTTGGAGTTGAGGGTCTCAAGCTTCGCGCGCACGCGATTGGCTTCGTTATTATAGACATTAAAACTTGCTTTGCCTTTATAGCTCTCTTGGTAGCGCTTCACGATCTCAAACACTCGATCAGCCAGTTTAATGGTGTCAGTTCCAGCTTTCTTATTCACGATCAGGAGTACTGCATCCTGACCATTCCAGCTCGCTAGCGCGCGAGGATCTTCTGCCCCATCGATCGCACGGGCCACATCTTTCAGGCGAATGATCTGCCCCTGGAAGTTTGAGCGGATGACAAGCTCTCCGACTTCCTCTGCACTCTTCATCTTGGCGTCTACCCGCACGAGCTTCTTCTGCGTGGTCTCCTCCATGTCTCCGCCGGGACTCGAGATGTTACGAAGCCTTGCTTTCTGCAAAACCTCAGCAACGCCGATATTAAACTGCTTGAGTTTTTGCATATCGATCTCAATAGTGAACTCTCGATTACGAAAGCCAGAGGGACGCACGTCCTTCACCTGGGCAATGTCTTCGATTTCTTCTTTCAACTGATCTGCCACTGAGTCGATGTAACGATTGTCCTTGGATCCGACGACGGCAATCTCAATCGCCGGGAACTCTTCGCTCTTCATTTCCATGAACTCTGGCTGTTGCTGGAGATCCGCCGGAAGCTTGTTCACACGCTGCACGGCTTTTTGGATGTCATCCATCACCTTAACCGTGTTGACGTTGTCCATGTCGGCACGGACAACAATCTGACTTTGGCCAATGCGGGAGATGGACTTCACGTCCTTAAGGCCCGTGACTTTTCTGATTTCGTCTTCGATGGGCTTTGTAATAAGAGCTTCAATGTCCTCAGGGCTCGCTCCTGGGTAATTGGTGGTGATGGTGGCCGTGGCGAAGTCCACTGCCGGCCAGCTCTCGGCGTTCATTTTCGAGAGACCTTGCAGGCCCAAGATCATCATGAAACCCATGAGAACAAGAGTGAGTTTGTAATTTTTAATAAAAAAGTCAGCAATGTATTTCATGCTTAAATCCTATTGAAGGAGCAAGGGGTTTCAGTGAACACAGCGAGGTAATCAAAAAGCGTATTGATGATTTCTAGCTGGGTATTAATGGTCGAGAGGTTAGAGTTCAAGAGAGAGTCCTGATCGAGGATCAGATCATTCACTGTGATCCGGGCTTCCCGGTATTTACGATTTTGTACCACCAGCCGCCGCTCGAGCGCGGAGCTAGATATCTTCTGCTGCTCGATCAATTCAGTCAGCAGCTTAATCACACGCACCAACTGCTGGTGCGTGGTGATGATGTTGGTGTTGGTTTGATTGATCTCACTATCAAAGCGTTTCTGAGCCAGGATCTCCTGGGTCTCTTTTGTCTTACCTTTTCCAAAAGGAACATTGAGTTCAAGAGCCGCAGTGTACCCCGTCCGATTGTTATCCTGCCAGTCATCCAAGGCCGCACCATAGGAGCCCACACGTAGGTTGTTACCGGCGTCTCGGCTACCGATACCGGTAGTGCGCACGCCCCCGACAAACTTCAGGTCAACGTTGTCATAGGAGCTCGCAAGTTTTTGCTGCTGGGCCTGTGACTGGCGAAGTAAAGTGACGACTTCGTCGTAGCGAGTGAAGTCGTAGGGCGTCTCCACCTTCGAAGCAATGATCAGAGTACAGGCCATCACACTCTCCACCACCTGTGGGATGTTGTAGCCTTCCAGAACGATGTCTTTATCTTTAAGCTCGGGGATGAGATTTTTTAAATTCTTCAGCAGCACCTCTTTTTGATACTGAGAGTATAGGAGGGCCCCTTCCCGGGCAGCGACTTGCGCCTCACTGCGAGCAACCTCTCCGGCATCGGCGACGCCCGCACTCTGGCGGCGGCGAGCATCGGCGAGCTGCTCCTGAGAAATCTTTTTTAGGTCTTGATAGATCTTGAGCTGCTCGTTATTGGCCACGAGGGCCCAATAAGTCCGACGCAAACCAATTGAGAAATTCTTTTGTTTTATCTCTTTTTCAATCTCAGCTTTATGCTTAGCAAGCTTGGCAGACTGGGTCTGAGCTTTGGTAAGACGACCGAACACATCCTTCCACAGATCCACAGTGAGATCTAAACGAACACTAGAGGTGGATACGTTCTTAAAAGTTCCATTAGGTGTACTGGCCGAGCGCTGATCTATTCCAGTCGCAGCCGAAAGCCCAACGCCTCCTTGAAGCTGCTGGCGCACGCCCAGCTGGGCCGACTTAACAGGACTCCAAACTGGGATAAAATCAAAGAGTGCACGCTCGCGAGTTTCTTCGTACCCCACCTTTCCGAAGAGCTCGGGCTTGAAGCGATCATCCAAGCTCTGGCTCTCATTGAGGCTCGCCTTATAAGCTGCTTCGATAGAATCCCATTGGGGGGTATGCTCAAGACCCAAGCCTAAAAGGGATTTTTCAGAGAGCTGAAAAGGGGTTTGGGCCAGAAGATTGAGCGGAAAAAGGAGGATAAGTAGCTGAAATTTTGTCATAAATGACCTTTTAATCACTTTAAAATGTGTTCAAACGTTTGTTTGAATCAATCGTTTGATGTATAATAATGGGGGGTTGTCACCATAATCAAGGAATTTTTAAAAAAAATGGAATTTGTACAGGCCCTGTAAACCATAAGAGATTTGCCTTTGCAGCTTAGGCTAGACATGGCAAAGACAAAGCGGGTTTCTTTTGCAGGCCATGTCTATTACGGGCATAAGATAAGGAACCTTAAACTGACAAAGGATGGATCTATGGCACTCAAAACAGAGAACCGCGATCACGCCGTGACAGAGAAAGTTCTCAATTGTGAAATTCAAGACTCAACAGGTCTTAATGATTTTCAAAAGCTCCCCGATCGCCACGGCATTGCGATCCCTCGGGTAGGGATCAACCGTTTCCGTGTTCCCCTCACTTTCAAGCACCGTGATGGCTCCATCATGAACCATGACTGCGAAGCCAGCATGTATGTGAACTGTTCGGCTGGAAAAACCGGTATTAACATGAGCCGCCTCTGCTCAATCCTGCAAAACGAAGGATCGACTGGAGCCGTGAACAGCAAATTCATGAAGTCGGTGCTGGGCCGCTACAGAACCGATCTACGGGATAGCGATGATGAAGAAAAACTCGACGAGGCTTTCTTGCGCATTGACCTCTCCTACCCCCTGAAGCAACTCTCCCTGAAGAGCAATAACTGGGGCTGGCAGTATTATAAAACGCGCATCGAGGCTAAAGAATCAAAGAGTAAAGGGCTTGAGACTTATCTCACTATTGAATATGAGTACTCTTCAACTTGTCCCTGCTCTCTCTCCATGGCCAAGCAGTATGAAGCTGACTTCGCTGCTGGACTCACCAGTGAAGGCAACGGGATTGGCGTGGCCCACGGGCAGCGCTCTCGAGCGACAGCGAAAGTTAAATTGGCCCCGAACGCTGTCTTTGGTATCGAAGACCTGATAGACCTTCTGCGTGTGGCGATTCCCACAGAAACACAAAGCTTAGTGAAGAGAATCGATGAGCAAGCTTTTGCGATTCTCAACGGCTCGAACCCCATGTTCGTTGAGCACGCTTCCAAGCGCCTCTTCAAAGTCTTCAACGAAGACGAGCGCCTGGCCGATTGGATCGTGTCTCTTGAGCACTTCGAGTCATTGCACTCTCATAATGCCTGTGCGGTGATCTTCAAGGGGATTGAGAACGGCCTTACAGATAGCCCAGTTTTCTAACTTATGAGAGCCTCCTCCGGGAGGCTTTTTTACTTCTTCTTTTCCGTGATGAGCGAGATGTTGTCGAGCTTAAACTCTCTGAGCGTATCGAGAACCTTCACGAGCCGATCGTAGCGCACTCCCCCGTCCACACGAAGATTCACCAGCGTTTTTGCTTCCGCGGTCTTTAGAAATGAAGGTAACTCTTCCATCTCAGTCTTTTGACCATTAATAGCGAGCGAAGTATCAGAGAGCTCGATGGTTATATCTTTAAGCTTCTTCTCGTCTCCTTTACCATGCGCTGCTTGCGGCAGTTTCAAGAGAAGCGCGAGTTCGTCTTTCTTAAACACAGAGGTCACGAGAAAGAAAATAAGTAAGAGAAAGACCACATCAATCAGCGGCGTAAGGTCGGGGGCCAGGGACTCGCGGCGGTGGCGACGGCTCATGGGCTACTTCCCTGCGAGCTTCGGAAGCACGAGCTTCTCAAGATTGATTTCTAAGCGATCAAGTTTTCCCGAAAGAAAGTTATGGGCAATGTAGTGTGGGATAGACACAATCAGACCCGCGATTGTGGTGATGAGTGCGAGCGAAATTCCTGAAGCAAATTCACCGGGGTTATTGAGGCCCTTGGCGGCAATCACCTGGAAGGCTTCGAAGATCCCGAGCACGGTACCGAGAAGTCCTAAGAGAGGAGCAATCGTGGCAATTACTTTGATCACGGTCATGCCGTATTCGAGTTCACTGACTTTTGCTGTGATCATATCTTTGGCATAGGACATCCCGTCACTACCCTGAACAGTTTTTTTCACTTCGCTAGCGAGGTCATCGGCGAGATTGGCGGTATTCTTTGTGAAGTCCTTGAGCACCCAAAAGCGCCAGCTCACCATGGAGAGGCCAATAATGTTCATGACGACGAGAATCCAAGTAATGGATCCACCTTGATTTACGTAATCAATTAAACGCATAAATAATCCTTCTTATTTGCTTATTGGTACAAAGAATAGCGCATCGGAATCTTCACTGTCATCGAATCCTCGCCAATTTCTGGAGGAATTGGACGAAAATGACGGACTTCCATCACTGTCGCAAGGGCCGCTTGGTTTAAGCGCTCGTAAGGGCTTCCTTGCGTCACGTGGGCATCCATGATGTGACCGTCACCACTCAGCGTAAAAGTCACTTCAACCGTTCCCGTCTGACCCAGACGCTTGGCCTGCAAAGGATAGACTTTTTTGCTCTCAATCAATTGCCGCAACTCTCCCAGATAAACCAGCTTAAGGTCTTGAGTGGAGACACTGGTTGTGGGTGCTGTGCTGACCAGTGGTGAATTCATGACTTGAGGACGAGTGGTTTGAGTGGGCATCTCTTTAACCAGAGGCTTGGGAATAATTTTCTTGGGCGGCGACTGCACCTGCGCCTGTTCAAAGTAAACACGCAGACCAGCAGTTGATTGTGAAAGTGAGTGGGCGATCTCCTGAGAGAAGGTTTGAAACAAAAGTGCACACACATGCAGAAGCGCGATTCCCGTGAGTAGAATGTAGAGTGTGCGCGGGGATGTTTGGGTTTGGAACATAGTGGTGTTTAGTATACCAAACAAATGAAAGTCGTCTATAACATCTATAAAAAAGACTGACTTGACACTTATCATACTCGGGGCCACTGTAATCTATTAAAAACCTGACATATCAAAGAGTTACCTATGACATCAAGCATCTGGGATCACTTACAATTTATCGCTTCATGGTGGCATTACAAGATTTTCACCATTCAGGATATCCCGCTGACGATTGGTAATATCACTCTGGGTATCTTGCTGCTCTTGCTGGCCCGGCGTATGGCTTCCATGACCAGCCGTCTGATCATTAAACGTCTCGAGCATGTGGTCGACGATCGATCGGCCCTCAGCACCTACAGCATCATGATCAACACCGCCACACTCGTGCTCTTTGTGGTGATCGCTCTGACTGTAGCTGGTATCCCGCTTTCCATCTTCACTGTTATCGGTGGTGCGCTAGCGATCGGAATTGGTTTTGGTTCTCAAAACATCGTGAACAATTTCATCTCAGGCTTGATTCTCATGGCAGAAAAACCCATCAAGATCGGAGACATCGTCGAGGTCGGCTCGACCAGTGGAACCGTGATCGAAATCGGTGTGCGAGCGACAAGCATCAAAACAGTGGAAAATAAAATTTGGATCATCCCTAATTCAAAATTTCTCGAGGAAGCGGTACTTAACTGGACCAACAATGACCAGATCGTGCGCACCGAGGTCACCGTGGGCGTGGCTTATGGCAGTGACACAGAACTCGTCAGTAAGATCTCCCTTGAGGTCATGCAGCAGCTATCGTTTGTGGAAAAGAGTCCCTCGCCACGTGTGGTCTTTGATGAGTTCGGTGATCACGCGTTGATATTTAAGCTCATGTTCTGGGCGGATAATTCAAAAATTGATTCCTACCAAGACTGCCGCAGTGATCTGCGCTTTAAAATTGAAAAAGCCTTTCGGGAGAACAAGATCGAGATCTGTTACCAACAGAAAGATCTCCATATCCGCTCATCCATTCCATTAGAGATCAAAAAAGTTTAGCCTTCATTTTTCGCCACCACTGCATCGAACCGGTGATGGTGGCGACCAGCCCCTGTCCTGGGAAAACGGTATCTCCCAACTGTGAAAGTCCATCACGCTTAAACTGCGATGGCCACAGCCACAGGGGATAACTCCAGCGATGAGGTAAGCCACCGACTCGACCTCCGGGCCTGAGGGTATAGTGATAAAAAGTCTTGGGGGTTCCAGCCGTCAAAAACTTCTCTTCGCTGACCTGATTGAAAGTCTGTCTAAAGTGCTGCCAGATTAAATTTTTATACTCTTCTTTTTTTTCTTCATACGCAGGCCCGCTCAGGTCCCACTCCTCTTCGGTGGTGTGGATGGAGATGGTCACAGTCTGCCATCCCTCGGGGGCACGAGTTGAATCCTCGGGGTGACTAAAAGAGCAAAAATAGTCAGGAACA
>JAJTIF010000263.1 GCA_021299675.1 Pseudomonadota bacterium
ATTCCACTCGTGCGTACCTCAAACCTGACGAGGACTTTAACTCAGCTCAAAGAAGTGGGCGTTGAGGTCTGGGGCCTCTCAGAGCATTCAGAAAGTGCCCTAACCAGTGAAGATCTCAAGAAAAATAAGGTCTGCCTGGTATTGGGCTCTGAAGACGATGGTCTTTCGCACAGTGTAATGAGGGTGGTTGGCAAGACATTGAGTCTAACCAGTCAGGGTGAAATTAAATCCCTAAACGTCTCTGCCGCCGCTACTCTTGCGCTGCAGCTCTGTTTTCCTTCATCGGAACAATGAATTTCTCCTTGCTTAAATATTGTCTCCCCATTATAAATTCAGAACTCTTGTACGGCTTAAACTGTATTTGATGAGCTGCTCTAGCTCAGTTGGTAGAGCAACGGTTTTGTAAACCATAGGTCGCAGGTTCGATTCCTGTGAGCAGCTCCATAAAATGGCGTGATTCCCGAGTGGCTAAAGGGAGCAGACTGTAAATCTGCCGGCGTCAGCCTTCGGTGGTTCGAATCCACCTCGCGCCACCATTTTGTTTTTGTTGCGATTGTTAGCGGGTGTAGCTCAGTTGGTAGAGCGCCAGCCTTCCAAGCTGGAAGTCGAGAGTTCGAACCTCTTCGCCCGCTCCATTTTCGCTTTGAAAGTTGTTAGCTCGCGTGGCTCAGTGGTAGAGCACTTCCTTGGTAAGGAAGAGGTCGCGGGTTCGATCCTCGCCGCGAGCTCCATCTTTCAATTCGGGTTCGGATAGGTGAGGTAAATAGAATTTTATTGTCAGTGGGCATGTGGCCGACGCATACTCGGTGCTCTCACTAATAGATTAAACGTTTTAATTGGGACTTTTCTGAAGGAGACCATTCATGGCTAAGGAAAAATTTGACCGCAGTAAGCCGCACGTCAACATCGGTACCATCGGTCACGTTGACCACGGTAAAACCACATTGACTGCTGCTATCACAATGACAATGGCGAAGAAATACGGTGGATCTGCTAAATCATACGCAGACATCGATTCTGCTCCAGAAGAAAAAGCACGTGGTATTACAATCAATACTGCTCACGTAGAATATCAAACAGCAGTACGTCACTATGCTCACGTTGACTGCCCAGGACACGCTGACTATGTGAAAAACATGATCACTGGTGCTGCTCAGATGGACGGAGCCATTCTCGTAGTTGCTGCTACAGACGGCCCTATGCCACAAACTCGTGAGCACATCCTTCTTGCTCGTCAGGTAGGTGTTCCTGCTCTCGTGGTTTTCATGAACAAAATTGATATCGCAGATCCTGAGCTTGCAGAGCTCGTTGAAATGGAAATCCGTGAGCTTCTTTCAAGCTACCAGTTCCCAGGCGATGAGATTCCAATAGTTAAAGGTTCAGCTCTTGCTGCAGTTGAAGGCAAGAACCCTGATCTCGGTGAGAACGCTATCGTTGCTCTTATGAACGAAGTTGACCGTTATATCCCAACTCCAGAGCGTGCAGTTGAGAAAGCATTCCTTATGCCGGTAGAAGACGTATTCTCGATCTCTGGTCGTGGTACTGTTGTAACTGGTCGTATCGAGCGCGGTATCGTGAAAGTTGGTGAAGAAATCGAAATCATCGGTATCCGTGATACACAAAAAACAACTGTAACCGGTATCGAAATGTTCCGTAAGCTCCTCGACGAAGGTCAAGCTGGTGACAACGCTGGTATCCTTCTTCGTGGTACAAAGCGTGAAGAAGTTGAGCGCGGTCAGTGTTTGATCAAGCCAGGAACAGTTAAGCCTCACAAGAAGTTCCGTTGTGAAGTTTATATTCTCACTAAAGATGAAGGTGGACGTCACACTCCAATCTTCAAAGGTTACCGTCCTCAGTTCTACTTCCGTACAACTGACGTAACTGGTGCTATCACTCTTAACGACGGTGTTGAGATGATCATGCCAGGCGATAACACTTCATTTGGTGTTGAATTGATCGCTCCTGTTGCCATGGAAAAAGGTCTCCGTTTCGCTATTCGCGAAGGCGGCCGTACAATTGGTGCAGGTACAGTTTCTGATATTGTTGAGTAATTACAACAAACTCGGCCAACCAGATGTAACAGTCTGGTTGGCTTTTTTTTTGGATTTGGGTGTATAGCTCCAATGGTAGAGCGAGTGATTCCAAATCACTAGGTTGGGGGTTCGAATCCCTCTGCACCCGCCAAAGCTTGCTAACGCGTTGTGTGACAAAATCATTTCTGGACAAAATCCATTTTTTTTCATAATTGTTGTCAACTTCAGCTTTAAATTATTGAGGATCTCATGGCAGTGACTTCGAACAACGAAGGCAAGAAATGGATTCAGGCTTCCCTTGCGGTGGCTTGTATTTTTCTTGGCTACATCATTATTAGTTTTCTAGAAAAAATGTCCGAGTGGCTCCTTCTTGAATCTAAAATCCCTTATTACTTTGTCATTTCTCAGGCACTAGGCGTGATCATTGGATTAGTCGCTTATGTAACTGTACTCAAGAACCCAGTCTCATCTGTTTTTCTCTCTGATGTATATCAAGAGATGGTAAAAGTAGTGTGGCCTGATAAGAATCAAACCTGGAAGTACACCGTCATCATCATGATCAGTGTCACAATTATGGGTTTCGTTTTTGGATTTTTTGATTTCGGCGCAAACTTTTTATTAGGTCTCATCAATAAGTAAGGCAAATTTATGAGTGAACAAGTTCAAGCAGAAGCTAGAGTTCTGGCCCTTGGAGATACCCCTGACTTTAAGTGGTATGTTGCCCATGTTTTAAGCGGCTTCGAAAACAGAGTAACCAAAACTCTGAAAGAAAGAATCGTAAACCATAACATGACAGAATATTTTGCTGAAATCCTTGTCCCTGAGGAAAGCGTCACGGCTAACGTCAATGGCAAGAAAAGAAGCATGAAGAAGAAATTCTTCCCTGGTTACGTGCTGATCAAGATGATCATGAATGACAAAACGTGGCATTTGGTTAAAGACACCGACAAAATCACAGGATTCATTGGCGGCACCAAAGAAAAGCCAATGCCGATCTCTGATGAGGAAGCAGCAACCCTCACAAACTCCATGACTGAAGGTTTCAAGCGTTCACGTTCTGTGGCTAACTTCTCTGAGGGCGACAGCGTGAAAGTGATTGAGGGGCCATTTGCGTCGTTTGTAGGCGTGGTTGAGGCTATCTCTGAGAAAGGCAAGGTTAAGGTCAACGTTTCAATCTTCGGCCGCCCAACCCCAGTTGAGCTCGAGTTTGGACAAGTAGAAAAAGTTAACTAACGGGAGACACCATAGAGGTGTCGCTAATACCGAGGAGATGATATGGCTAAGAAAGTAGTAGGTTTTATTAAGTTGCAGATTCCGGGTGGCAAAGCCAACCCATCACCACCAATTGGTCCAGCTCTTGGTCAACGTGGTGTTAACATCATGGAATTCTGTAAAGCGTTCAATGCTCGTACACAGAAAGAAGCAGGAGTGACTCTTCCAACGATCATCACTGTTTACTCTGACCGTACCTTCACATTTGTAACCAAGACACCTCCGGTTACGTATTTGATCAAAGATAAGATCAAATTAGCTTCAGGATCAAAGAAGCCAGGCCACGAGGTTGCTGGAACTGTTTCTGAGAAAGTGATCTCAGAAGTAGCAAAGGCAAAGGGTCCAGACATTACAGCCGCATCTGAAGGTGCAGCAAAGCGTACGATCGAAGGATCTGTTCGCTCAATGGGTCTTAAACTCGATTACAAATAATTATAACGGGAGATCTTTTAAAAGATCGTTTGAACCGGGAAGGACATTATGAAAAAGCCATCAAAGAAATATATCGAAGCAGCTAAGAAAGTAGACGCTTCAAAAAACTACACTGTGACTGAAGCTGTTAGCCTCCTCAAGGAAGTAAGCTTCGCAAAGTTCGACGAAACAGTTGACCTTGCTTTCCGTCTTGGTGTTGACCCACGCCACGCTGACCAAATGGTTCGCGGCGCTATCGTTATGCCAGCCGGTACCGGCAAAAAGACAACAGTTGTGGTGATCACAGCTGGTGAAAAAATGACAGAAGCAGAAAAAGCTGGAGCTGATGTTGTGGGCGGCGAAGACGTCATCAACAAAATTGCTGGCGGCTGGATGGAGTTCGATCGTGTTATCGCAACTCCAGACATGATGGGTAAGATCGGTAAAATCGCTCGTATCCTAGGCCCACGCGGCCTTATGCCTAACCCAAAGCTTGGAACTGTGACTAACGATATCGAGAAAGCAGTAAAAGAGCAGAAGGCTGGTAAGGTTGAGTACCGTACAGATAAGAACGGAATCGTTCACGTTCCTATCGGTAAGAAGTCATTCACAGCTGAGCAGCTACAAGAAAACATGAAAGCAGTGTGCGGCGCTATCTTCCGTGCTAAGCCATCATCAGCTAAGGGAACTTATCTTAAGTCTCTCACTATTAGCGCGACGATGAGCCCAGGCATCAAAGTTGATACAAACGACGCAGCTACTTTTTCAGCTTAATTAGTTTAACAGGTAGGGGTTGAAGACAGCAGGTATCTCCAGGGAATGGAGAATAAAGCCCGCCGAAACTCCCCTCCGATTTTATGGAGGACAGTATATATGATGACACGTACAGAAAAAGACGCTGTTGTTGCCTCCCTTAAGGAGAAAATCACGAAGTCCAATGCGGTCTTCTTGACGAATCTCGTAGGTATCCCTTCTAACGATGCGGTTCGCATTCGTAAGAACGTGCGCGATGTAAAAGGGTTCATGGCTGTGACCAAGAACACTCTTTTCCAACGTGCTGCTCAGGGTACTTATGCAGAGGCTCTGCTTAAGGATCTGAAAGGTAGCAACGCTGTTGCATTCTCGTATGACGACGCTGCAGCAGTAGCAAAAGTCGTTAACGATGCAGCAGGTGAATTTGAGGAAATTGTGAAAGTTAAGGGCGGTATGCTCGGTTCACAGCTTCTTACAGCAAAAGAAGTAGTAGCTCTCGCGAAACTTCCAAGCCGCGATCAGATGTTGGGAACATTGCTTGCCACATTCAACGCGCCAGTTAGTGCTTTCGCTCGCGTGCTTCACGCGATCTGTGAGCAAAAAGAAAAACAAGTTTAATTTTTTAAAAGATTTAAGGAGATTTTATGTCTATCACTAACGAACAACTCATCGAACACGTATCTAAAATGTCAGTTCTTGACCTTGCTAACTTGGTTAAAGAGCTCGAAACAAAGTTTGGCGTATCTGCAGCTCCTGTTGCTGTTGCCGGTGCAGCCGCTGCTGCGGGTCCAGCTGCGGAAGAGAAGACTGAGTTCACAGTTGTTCTCGCTGACAAAGGTGCAAGCCCAATTAACGTTATTAAAGAAGTACGCGCGATCACAGGCCTTGGCTTGAAAGAAGCTAAAGACCTCGTAGAAGGCGCTCCTAAGACTGTTAAGGAAGGCGTAACTAAAGCTGAGTCAGAAGAGCTCAAGAAGAAACTTGAAGCTGCTGGCGCAAAAGTTGAAATTAAATAATCCTGTCCAGTAATCTGGGGATTTTATTCGTGGAAGTGCATCCAAAAAATGCACTTCCATTTTTGCGTTTTAATTAAGCGTTATCTTTGAAGAAATTTTGAGGAGTCAGCAATGACAAAAGTTTTCGCCCCCAACGCCTGGACGCGCAGAAGTTTTAGCAAAAACGACTACGTCATTCCACCACCATCACTCATGAAGCTCCAAATTAGCTCTTATGAGGATTTCTTGCAGAAGGATATTCCTCCTGTGAAACGTGAAGATAAGGGCCTTCAAGCCGTCTTCAAATCCATTTTCCCAATCTTTGATTTTAATAAAACAGTCTCTCTTGAGTTCGTTTCGTACACTCTTGAGGAGCCTAAATATACGGTGACAGAATGTCGCGCCCGCGGAATGTCTTACGAATCACCTCTCAAGGTGACTGTTCGTTTGATTTTCTACGACCTTAACTCTGAGAAAGAAGATGGTACAAAAACTATCTCTTCGATCAAAGAGCAGGAAGTTTACCTTGGTAACATCCCTCTTATGGCGCCAACCGGCTCATTTATCTTCAATGGTACTGAGCGCGTTATCGTTTCTCAGTTGCACCGTTCACCCGGTATTATCTTTGAGCACGATTCAGGCAAGAAGCACTCTTCAGGCAAACTTCTCTATTCAGCACGCATCATCCCTCATCGTGGATCGTGGCTAGATTTTGAGTTTGATCACAAAAATATTCTTTATGCTCGTATCGATCGTAAACGTAAGTTCCACGCGACAGTGGTTCTTAAGGCTATGGGATACAGTGTTTCTGAACTCCTCAAAGCATTCTACCCACTCGAAACTCTTCACCTCTCTGAGAAGTCATATGAGCGTGAGTTAGACTTCGAACTCCTTAACGGAGCTCGTCTTGAAGATGACGTCGTTCATCCAAAGACCGGGGAAGCGATCATCAAGAAAGGCAAAAAGATCACTAAGGCGGCTATCCAGAAGTTGAAGCAGTCTGGAATGAAGACTCTTCCGGCTAAGCTTGAAGACATCATCGGCAAAGTTGTTGCTGACGATATCTACGACAAGACCACTGGTGAAGTTCTTATTGCTGCTAACCAAGCCCTGACAGAAGCCAATATTTTTGAGCTCATGAATTCAGGTAACAAGAAAGTTCAAGTTATCTACATTGATAACGTCAATTACTCTGATCAGATCAGAAACACCTTGTTCCTTGATAAGACGAACTCAACTGAAGACGCTCTCCTTAAAGTGTTCGAGCGTCTACGCCCAGGTGAGCCACCTACACTAGAAGCTGCCGAACAGCTCTTCGGTGGTCTTTTCTTCAATGCTGTTAAGTATGACCTCTCTAAAGTCGGTCGTATGAAGATCAACTATAAGTTTGGTCTAGATATTCCTGTTGAGAACACAATTCTTACTAAAGACGATATCTTGATGACTGTTAAGTACCTTGTTGATCTCAACAACGGTAAGGGTCAAGTTGATGATATCGATCACTTGGGTAACCGTCGTGTTCGCGCCGTTGGTGAACTTCTTGAGAACCAATTCCGCGTAGGTTTGGTTCGTATGGAGCGCGCAGTAAAAGAGCGCATGAGTATTCAAGAACTTGATACCATGATGCCTCACGATCTAGTGAACCAGAAACCTGTGGCTGCTGCGATAAAAGAATTCTTTGGTTCATCTCAGCTTTCTCAGTTCATGGATCAAACGAACCCACTCTCTGAAGTGACACACAAGCGTCGTCTTTCAGCTCTTGGCCCAGGCGGTCTCACTCGCGAGAGAGCTGGCTTCGAAGTTCGCGACGTTCACGCCACTCACTACGGTCGTATGTGCCCGATTGAGACTCCAGAAGGACCAAACATCGGTCTTATCACGTCTCTCTCTACGTATGCGAAAGTTTCTGAGTATGGCTTCATTGAAACACCTTACCGTGTTGTTAACGAAGATCGCACTCTTGAGAAGAAAGTCCGCTACTTCTCTTCTTTCGAAGAAGAAGGGAAGATTATCGCTCAAGCTGACCGCGCTTCAATCACTGAAGGCCGCGTGAAAGGTCACATGATTCCAGCTCGTAAACAGGGTGAACTTGCCCTTGTTGATGAGTCAGAAGTAGATCTCATGGACGTTTCTCCGTCTCAAATGATTTCGATCGCAACTTCATTGATTCCATTCTTGGAGCATGATGATGCGAACCGTGCACTTATGGGCTCAAACATGATGAGACAGGCCGTGCCTGTTATCAGAACAGATGCTCCTATCGTTGGTACTGGCGTAGAGAACGTTGTGGCCCGTGACTCTGGTGCCATTCTCTTCGCTGAGCACGATGGAAAAGTTATTTTCGTAGATTCAAACCGTATCGTTATCCAGCGTGATAACTTTAAGGAAGATGAGTCAGGCGTTGATATCTATCATCTTGTTAAGTATCAGCGTACCAACCAAAACACCTGTGCAAACCAACGCGCTCTCGTAAAAGAGGGTGATGTCGTTAGACTTGGAGACGTTATTGCTGACGGTCCAGGTACGCAGTACGGTGACTTGGCTCTCGGTCATAACATCCTCGTGGCATTCATGCCGTGGGGTGGATATAACTACGAAGATTCAATCCTCATTAACGAAAAGCTTCTGGCTCAAGATGTGTTCACGACTGTTCACATCGAAAACTATGAAGTTGAAGCTCGTGACACAAAACTAGGTAAGGAAGAAATTACTCGCGATATTCCAAACGTTTCAGAAGAGGCTCTCAAGGACCTCGACGAAGCCGGGATTATTCGTGTTGGTGCTATCGTTAAGCCTGGAGACGTACTTGTAGGTAAAATCACACCTAAAGGCGAAACTCAACTTTCACCTGAAGAGAAGCTTCTCAAAGCTATTTTCGGTGATAAAGCTGGCGACGTTAAAGATACTTCTTTGCGTGTACCATCTTCTGTTCGCGGTACAGTCATTGATGCTCACGTGTTTACACGTGAAGGTGTTGAACTTGATCAACGCTCAAAAGCTATCATCGAGCGAGAAACCACTCTTATTCGTCGTGATGAGAATATCGAAGTTAAAGCGATCCAACGCTCAGCTATTCGTAAGATTGCTGAAATGCTTGGCGGAGCTACGATCGAAGATAAACTTATCTCCGAAGACGGATCAACTGAGCTCCTTAAGAAGGGCACGAAGATTACTGAAGAAGTTCTTTTCGAAATCCCGTTCGAACTTATTGGCTACTTGCCACTTAAGGCTGAGCAGGAAGAAAGACTTTCTGAATACTTCGCTGACATCCGCAACCGTATCAACCGCGTTCGCTCAAAAGCAAACGAGCAAATTGCTAAGCTTCATAAAGGCGATGAGTTGCCACCAGGCGTGATTAAGAAAGTTGTTGTCTATATCGCCATCAAGAGAAAGCTCCAGGCCGGTGATAAGATGGCGGGACGCCACGGTAACAAAGGTGTTATCTCACGCGTTCTTCCTCTTGAAGACATGCCTTATATGGCTGACGGTACTCCGGTTGAAATCGTATTGAATCCACTGGGTGTTCCATCACGTATGAACATTGGACAGCTTCTTGAGTTGCACCTTGGTTGGGCTGGTCGCGGACTTGGAGACAAGATCTCTACGATGCTCGAGCAAAAAATGGACATCTCTCGCATTAAGGATCTGATTTCTAAGATCTACAAGTCAGCAGAGTCTGATGCGTGGTTGAAGAAAGCTAAGGACGAAGAAGTTTACCGTTTGGCTGAACAACTTCAGTCTGGCGTTCGTTTCGCAAGCCCAGTGTTTGACGGAGCAACAGAAGAAGATATCGAAGAGATGCTAGAGCTTGCTGACCTCGACAAGAGTGCTAAAACCACTCTGTTCGACGGGATTACTGGTGAAGCATTCTCTGAAGAAGTAACCGTTGGTTCAATGTATATGCTGAAGCTTCACCACTTGGTGGATGAAAAGATTCACGCTCGTTCAACTGGTCCTTACTCACTTGTAACTCAGCAGCCACTCGGTGGTAAGGCTCAGTTTGGTGGTCAGCGACTCGGAGAAATGGAAGTGTGGGCACTTGAAGCTTACGGCGCTGCTTATACTCTACAAGAGTTCCTTACAGTTAAGTCGGACGACGTTGTTGGCCGTACAAGAATGTATGAATCAATTGTAAAAGGTGAGCAAGTACTTGAGCCGGGTCTACCAGAGTCTTTCAACGTTCTAATTCGTGAGCTTCAAGCTCTCGCACTTGACGTGAAACTCGAAGAGCCAGCAACTGAAACGTTACTTTAATTTTAGAGGAGCAACAGTCACATGAAAGACTTGCTAAACTTTTTTGATAAGCCGAAAGATCCAGTCAGCGTGCAAGCCATTTCTATCAAAATGGCGAGCCCTGATACCATTCGTGAGTGGTCGTTTGGCGAAGTAAAGAAACCAGAAACAATCAACTACCGTACTTTCAAGCCAGAGCGTGACGGTCTTTTTTGTGCCAAAATTTTTGGACCGATAAAGGACTATGAGTGTATCTGCGGTAAGTATAAGCGTATGAAGCACCGTGGAGTGGTTTGTGAGAAGTGTGGCGTTGAAGTCACTCTTTCCAAAGTTCGCCGTGAGCGTTGTGGGCACATTGAACTCGCGACACCAGTGGCGCACATCTGGTTCTTGCGTTCACTTCCAAGTCGTATCGGTGCTCTCCTTGACCTTACTCTTAAGGATCTCGAGCGCATTCTTTACAACGAAGCCTATATTGTTCTTCAGTCAGCAACGACTGGCACAGATGGCGGTTTAGAAGTCGGTTCAATTCTCACTGAGCAAAAGTTTCATGAACTTAAGTCTGCTTCAGTTGATTTCAAAGCTGGCATGGGCGGAGAAATTGTTAAGGACCTTCTCTCTAAGGTAGACCTTGATATTCTCAATAAAGAGCTTCGCAGAGGCCTTAAAGACGCCACAACTGACCTTTCACGCGCTAAAATTATTAAGCGTCTGAAGGTTGTTGAGTCACTCTTGAAGAGCTCAAACAAGCCCGACTGGTTCATGATGGATGTGATCCCTGTCCTTCCACCAGATCTTCGTCCTCTTGTCCCTCTTGAAGCGGGTCGTTTTGCCACTTCTGATCTTAACGATCTCTATCGCCGTGTGATCAACCGTAACAACCGTTTAAAGCGCCTCAAGGAATTGAACGCTCCAGAAATCATTATCCGTAACGAAAAGCGTATGCTTCAAGAAGCGGTTGATGCTCTCTTTGATAACGGTCGCCGTGGGAAAGTATTCACAGGCGCAAACAAGCGTCCATTGCGTTCACTTTCAGACATGTTGAAAGGTAAGCAGGGTCGCTTCCGCCAAAACCTTCTTGGTAAGCGCGTAGACTATTCTGGTCGTTCGGTGATTGTGGTTGGACCTAATCTTCGTCTTCACCAGTGTGGTCTTCCGAAATTGATGGCATTGGAACTTTTCAAGCCATTCATTTACAACAAACTGATTGAGAAAGGTCACTGTACGACAATTAAAGTGGCTAAAAAAATGGTAGAGCAGCAGCGCCAGGAAGTTTGGGATATCCTTGAGGACGTTGTCCAAGAGCACCCAGTTCTTCTTAACCGCGCTCCTACACTTCACCGACTTGGTATTCAAGCCTTTGAACCTGTGTTGATCGAAGGTAAAGCTATTCAGCTTCACCCTCTCGTTTGTACAGCATTCAACGCTGACTTCGACGGTGACCAGATGGCTGTACACGTTCCATTGTCAATTGAAGCTCAAATTGAAGCTCGCGTTTTGGCCATGTCAACGAACAACATTCTCTCTCCAAAAGACGGAACACCAATTATCGTTCCCTCTCAGGATATTGTTCTCGGTATGTACTACATGTCTCGCGTGCGCCCGTTCGCTCGCGGCCATAGCAAG
>JAJTIF010000034.1 GCA_021299675.1 Pseudomonadota bacterium
AAATACCGCAGAGAGCGTTTTCATGTATTTCTCCTGGCCACAGTCGTGGGACTGCCCTGGTCGGTGGGCATGGTGATGAGCTCATCAATACACACATGACGGGGCTGCTCCAGCATGAAGACGATCATGCGGGCGATGTCCGCAGGGCTAAGCGGAGTCATGCCTTGGTAGACCTCGCGGGCCTTGTCTTTATCGCCCTTGAAACGAACTTCTGAAAACTCACTCTCCACCATGCCGGGAGAGATCTGCATCACTCGCAGGTTCTTGCCGCATGTCTCTTCCCTGAGCGCTTTGGTGAAAGCCCACAGGGCGTGTTTGGTGGCACAATAAATCGCTCCGCCCGGATAGGTCCAGTGTCCGGCGATACTACAAAGATTCAAGATATCTCCGCCCCCCTGCTCCAGCATCTTCGGCAGTAGCGCGTGGGTGAGCCTGAAGGCAGCCTCCACATTCACCTGGAGCATGCGCTCGCTATCACTGAGAAGGCTGGTTGAGTAGGGGCCTCGGCCCAAGGCCAGACCGGCATTGTTGATGAGTCCATCAAAATGGAGGCCGAATTTTTTTTCAAGCTCGCTCACAAAATCAGGTTGTGTGATATCCATGGCCAAGTAGTTTGCGGAAGTTTTCTGGGCCAGGGCCTGGAGGCGATCAGCACGACGGGCGACTAAAAAGAGGCTGGCACCTTTATCAAAGAGGGCCAGGGCGAGAGCTTCCCCGATACCCGAAGAGGCTCCTGTCAGGAGAATTTTTTTTCCGAGAAGTGTCATTAAGAAATTTTAAACAAGACCACGAGGCTTGGGCAAGCACAAAGCCCTAGTGTCCAAGAATATTAATGGCCCACTGATCAAGACTGCCACTCACCGTGTCTGCTTTGCCATCAATCAGCTTCAAGGTCCAAGTGCCTGTGGCGTTTTCGCCATAGAAGGCATGACTGGTGAGAGTGACATCCAAATCACTATCGGGCGTGCTCGCCATGAGAAGAGCATTATTGATATTGAGGAGAATGCTCTTGGTGCCCGAAGGCGAGGTCAGCTCCACCCCTACCTGCCCGCTCTGGGCATGGGTGACCTGCAGGTTAATCTGCACTGATTCGACTTTCATGCTGCCTAGACTTAAGGAGACACTGCTAGTAGCTCCCGTCGCACTGCCATCGGGGATCGCCAGAGCGAGAGCAGGGCCCGCGGCTTTTTGAGTGAAGCTAGAGTTGGTCTCGCTCCAACTCGCTGGAAGTCGAGCGATGGCAGAGGTTTTCATCTGTCGAGTCATCTCGATCGCCCGCTTAGCGTTGACTTGCCCAAATCCATACCAGTTATGGAAGTAGTGACCAGCGGCGTTTTGCACCCAGCCCTGCTCATAAGTATGGCCTGTCAGGCGCAGAGACTCATAAGGGTGATTGGTGGCGACAGAAGTCGCATGGATGCGATCAGAGGTGAGAGCAAGAATGTGTTTCACTTCACGCCAAGTGAGACTTGGGAACTCAGAGAGCATGAGCGCTGCTACCCCAGAGGTATTCGGAGAGGCGGAAGAAGTGCCGTTCATCATGGATGAGTAGTCGCAGGTGGGATTGAAGGTTTTAAAAATACTCTCCGTACTACTAAAAGCCTCGAAGTCATTGAAGCTGTCAAAGCGACCGGAGCGCGAGCTGCCTTTGGTGCAACCGGAAAGATCAGTAGTCACAATGGCAGGAGTCGAGTCCCCTCCTTCGCCACCAGGTGCCGTCACCCAGATATTCGAGCCAGCATTAGAGTAGCTGGCCGCAATGCCATTGGCATCAGACGCAGCCGTCAAGATGATGTAGGGAATGTTGTTATCTAGTGGGATGTTGGCGTTTTGAGGAGCACACAGAGAGTTGTGACAGAAGTAGCTGTACTCGTTGCCGGCAGATTTTATGTACACTCGCCCTCGGCCCTCTTTTGCCGTCGTGACTTGGTTGCGCAGATGAGCGACGTAGGTAAAATCATCTTCGTAATCGCTGATGTTACTCGTCCCGTAGGAGTAGTTGAAGATATCAAAATTTCCACTGGCTTGATTGAGCAGCATCTCCGTGGTGAACGAGCTGTCCACAAAGTTAAACGAAGCGATCTTTGACGAGGGCGCCACACCTGTGCCGCCGCGATTGTTCCAGCCCACCGCTGCGATGATGCCACTGACAGCGGTGCCATGGCGTTCTGTACCAGGATCAGGGATGCCTAAAAAATTCTGGGCCAGTGTCCCCGTGAGATAATTGCGATGCTCACCACTCAGCATATTGGCCGAAAGATCCGAGTGAGCGATCTCGGCACCGGAGTCAGATACAGCAATCCGCACTCCCTCACCTAAGGGCCCCAACTGCCAGGCCTCAATGACTTTCATGTCTTTGCCGGCTACCCCTGGATCGCGGGAGAAAAAACTCACACCATCATTACGAAGATGCCATTGGTAGGGTCGTAAAATATCGCCGCGAATTTGAAGATTAAACACAGTCTCAAAACTTTCACTTCCTCCCACGGCCACGAGCCGGATGTTGGTGTAGCTGGCTTGAGGGAGAATCGGTGTGCCCGTGAGTCTAATCTCACTGCCTACCACAGAAGCCGAAAGCCATGAGGGAGCATTTTGTAAGCTCACACTCCAAGAGGAATTCACTCCCGTTTTAAGCGTATGACTCAATGGCAGATCCATCAGGGCAGTGACAGAGACGTTGGAAGAGTTAGCTGCCGGTTGAGCTTTTTGAGTGACCGTCGGCTGACAGCCCAGGATGATGAATAGAAAAAAAACCAAGTAATTCAAGAGACAAACCCTCTTAAACTTATCGGTTTTTATCCTATCTTAGTTTAACGGGAGAGGCGGGGCTGGTCTAAAATTTCCCACTCTAAGCGGTTGAAAAGACGTGTCTCTATGAGACACTGTTTCAGCTCCTCAGGCGAAGCCTCGCTATTGAGCTCAAAAAGGTACACTTTGATCTCGGGATGAGCACTTAAAACACGCCCCGGGCACTCTGACCAAGGGCCATTTTCAGATAGAATTTCCTGACTTAGGGTTTTGAGCACGCCACGAAACACACCCAGCTCGCCGCCACCGGATCGCTTCAGCACGGGGAGCCCCTCACCGGAAGCCTCACTCACATCCACCAACACCCAGGCGCCCAGTGTTTGCTGAACACGCACTCCCAACTCAAGGGCCCGGGCCCGATCAAGTGCCACTAAGCTCTCATGCAACTCGTAGCTCTTGCTGCCCACCAACAGAGGAGTTGAGGGATCCAGCCGCTCTCTCAGCGGGCGAGAAGAGCGGGAGCTTGGAAGCCTGGGAGTCGGCAGGGCCACTGGAGCAGAGTCATTGATTTGAGGAGCCGAAAGTGAAGTTTGGTTTTGAGCTTCAGCCTGAGGGACTTCAGGTGAAGGGGCCCTGGTCATCCAAAAGACAACAAGGACGATGCAAACGGGCAAAATAAAAGGCCACTTCTTCATGGGATAAGTCTACCACGGCCCCCAAAAACTTGCGGGCAAGGAAAATATTTCAAACTCTCACCGCTCACTCCCTCTTAGGGGGTAGGATAATCTCATGAAAATGATTCTTCTCCTGACCTTAATCCTCCCGGGCCTCTGTTGGGCCCTTCCTCAGAGCAGCTGGGAGCAGTATTTGCGCCAGGAAGTGATCCCGGGCCAGCAAGAATTTGAAGAGCTCACGTTTTTGAAGCCCTGGAAAAATGATTCTGATTTTGTGATAGATCCCGCCAATAGAAACATCAATCAGCGAGAAAAAAACTTTCGCTGCCAAAGCAATAACCTGTGGCCCAGCCATCCATATCAATCAACCAAAGAGTACCACGCAGCCCTGCGAGCCGAGTACGACTATACTCGCCTTCCTGCGACCTCGATGTATTGCATGATCCCTAACCCCACTCGTCGTTTTTGCCAACGAGCCGCCGCTGCCAAACTCGTGATCACCAGTGATCTCTACGTCGATGACTGCGGCAACCACTACCGGGGCTTTTGGCTCACGGCCTATGCCTCAAACTTTGAGAGCATGGGAACCCTCTTCGCTAAAGGTCGCACCGCTTACCAGAGACCAGGTTCAAGTTTTCGAGGGGATTATATGACGGGCCCTACCTACGGGCTCAAGCTCCAAGACTTTCTCTACCTGACTGAACTCTCCGCCAAAGATCAAAGAAATCTGACACAGTCACTGACTGGCATCGAGCGGCATTTCAAGAAGAATGGAAAACTCTTTATTCCACGTTAGTGAAGTTTTTCTTTGAGAAATTTAAGACCATCACCCACTGCCTCGTCGGCCATGAGAAATGTCCAGGCATGGCCCCAGTAGCTCACGAGACTCAGTCGAGCGTCGACGCCCACGTCCCGCAGTTTATTTTGCAGGTTACTCGACTGCACCGCTTCGACCAAGCGGTCTTGTTCGGCGTGGATCATGAGCATCGCCGGTGCATGGGAGGAGATGTGGTTAATGGGAGAAGCCTCTTTGTATTCTTTGAGGCGCTGGTCTCGAAAGCCATCCAAGAGATGCGTGATGATGGGTGAGAAGGGGTACCAAGATAAATCATAAGGAGCGCCCCCTGATACAATCGCCTTGAGCGCGGGGGCCTGTTGCTTTTTACTCTCTAAAAAGGCCCACTGAGTGATGATGTGACCGCCAGCCGAGTAGCCCCAGCCGCCCAGGCGCGTGGGATCGAGTTTAAATTTTTCAGCATTCTTTTTAAACCATGCTATCGCATCATGAGCATCTTCAATCTGTGCGGGATAGCGGTGCTTGGGAGCAAAGCGGTACGAGATATTCATGACCACGAACCCATGGCTGGCTAAAAATTCAGCGATGCCAGACATGTCTTCACGCGAACGTCCGCCCCAGGAGCCCCCGTGGACCAGGATCACACCGGGATAAATCTTCTCATCCTTGGGCCGATGGATATCGGCGCTTAATAGCTCATCCCCCACCGTCTTGTACTCAATGGTCTCAGATGAATGAGAAAGGGGACCCATGCGGGTCCCCCAGTTAAACAGAAAGATGAAATGAAGAAGTTTAACCATTGAGCTTTCTGAGCACGTAGTGAAGGATCCCGGAGTTCTTGTAGTACTCAAGCTCATTGAGCGTATCAATACGCGATTGAAACTTAGTCTTGATCACTTCTCCGCTCGCCTTTTTAATCTCAGCGCTGATAAGGGCCTTGGGGCCCATGCCACTGATCCCTGTGAGGCTCACCGTCTCAGAGCCATCAAGACCCAAAGATTTTCTGTTTTGCCCCTCAGTGAATACCAGTGGAATCACTCCCATCCCAATCAGGTTCGAGCGGTGAATGCGCTCGAAGCTCTCAGAGATCACCGCTTTAATACCTAAGAGACGCGTGCCTTTGGCCGCCCAGTCTCGGCTTGAACCGGTGCCGTATTCTTTACCAGCAAACACCACCAATGGAGTGCCCGTTTTTTTATAGGTTTGAGCGGCTTCATAAATCGTCGTCTCCTCGCCTGTGGTCACAAGTGTTGTGACGCCACCTTCTTTGCCGGATTTCACCATTTCGTTTTTGAGACGGATGTTAGCGAAGGTTCCGCGAGTCATGACTTCATCGTGTCCACGGCGTGCGCCGTACTGGTTGAAGTCAGCAGGCTTCACTCCCCGCTCCACCAGGTATTTACCAGCTGGGGTGTCTGGCTTGAAGGAGCCGGCCGGTGAAATGTGGTCCGTGGTGATAGAGTCACCCAAGAGCGCTAGCACACGGGCGTCCTTGATATCGGTGATGGCGGTCGGGTCTTTTTTCATTCCCACACAGTAGGGAGGATTATTGATGTAGGTTGATTCCTTATCCCAAGCAAATGTTTCGCCCGTGGGAGCATTGATCTTCTGCCAGTGCTCATCACCCTTAAACACATCAGAGTAGCGCGACTTGAACATCGCCGGAGTAATCGCCTTCAGCATTGCTTCAGCGACTTCACTCGAAGAGGGCCAGATGTCTTTGAGGTACACATCCTGACCATTTTTGCCTTTACCAATGGGATCTTTGGTCAGGTTAAGTTTTGTATTGCCTGCGATGGCGTAAGCGACAACCAATGGCGGAGAAGCCAGGTAGTTGGCTTTGGTATCGGGAGACACGCGGCCTTCGAAGTTTCTATTCCCGGAGATGACACTTGAAGCGACTAGGTTGCCGTCTTTGATAGCTTTTGAAAACTGCGGCTTTAAGGGACCTGAGTTTCCGATGCAGCTCGTACAGCCATAGCCTACAAGACTGAAACCCACTTTATCTAACTCTGTTTGAAGCCCTGAAGCTTCAAGATAATCAGTCACAACTTGTGAGCCCGGTGCGAGAGATGTTTTCACCCATGGTTTTACTTTGAGGCCCAGAGCATTGGCTTTCTTGGCCACGAGTCCTGCGCCGATCATGACTGAAGGGTTTGAGGTATTGGTGCACGATGTGATCGCCGCGATCATCACGTCTCCGTGAGTGATGGTGAAGTTCTCCCCTTCTACTTTTTGGGTCTTGTTCGCATCATCAGCGGCGACCTTGAAGTCCCCAACAAGAGCAGTGTTGAAACCATCCGCCAGATCTGTGAGCGCCACGCGGTCTTGGGGACGCTTGGGGCCTGCGAGACTGGGGACAACACTGGAGAGATCGAGCTCAAGCGAGTCGGTGAAGACCGGATCTTTCGAATCATTTCTCCAGAAGCCCTGCTCTTTGGCGTAAGCTTCAACCAGT